>NZ_NIBG01000009.1 GCF_002270055.1 Anaeromicrobium sediminis
ATTTAAAAAATCAGCAAAAAGTGCTGAAGAGGAAGTAAAAGAAGTTGTTGAAGTAGTAGAAAGTAAATAAAACTAAAGAGAAAATTTGAGGAAAGATTAGAGGAGGAAATACTATGAATCGCCGTGAATTTTTAAAGGTTGCTGGAGTTACCACTGCAGTAACAGGAGCTGCACTTGCGTCGAATCCAAAGAAAGCATTTGCAATAGACCTTGGAGAGGAACATGATGAATTTCCATTAGAGATAACTAAAGATTTTAAAGGATTTAACCAAAAAAATGTTTTCTTTCACCGTGTTTATTGGGATAAAGAAATATATGATGATGAACATATCATAAAAACATATGGATATAAAACACCAGCTGAATCAATGATGGACTTTGTAATGACAGACGAGGGACACAAACCCCTTGTAAGATCAGGTGAATTAGGATACAGACAAGTTGATTATGCCTTAAATAAAGCGGGGTGGAGTGTAGAGGCCCATTTTAATGGTGGTTCTTCAGCGGGAATGCGTAATGTATACCTTCAAAAATATCCTGTAAACCCAGAGACAGGTGAAGAAATGAAGGACATGCCTGTGTTTATTCCAAGTTTAAATTCTTGGGATAACTCAAAGGCTGATGAAATAATAGCACATGGAAGCCAGTATAAATTTAAAGATAAAAAAGAAGCATCACAATATATCAAAAAAGCATCAAAGTTTTTAGGAGCAGATTTAGTTGGTATTGTACCCTATGAAAGGGCAAAGAAATGGGTTTATACAGAGTGGTCAAGACCAAATGCCAAATTATTTACAATGCCAGATGGATCAAAGTCATATAGTCCAATGAATCCTGCTACAGTTCCCACTGGTGAATATGAAACATATGGTGTTACCACAGTAAAGCCAGATTTTAAGCGTGAAGCTGGATTTGAACCAAAATCAGTTATAGTTTTAGCCTATGAGATGGATTATCATGGATTTAAGACAGCCCCATCACAATTAGCATCAGCAGCTGCTGGGACTATGTACTCGAAAATGGCTGAAACAAACCATAAAATAGCAACTTTCTTACGAGAGATAGGATATAAAGCAGCTCCAGCTGGAAATGATACGGCTCTGTCAGTGCCACTTGCAATTGAAGCAGGATTAGGTGAAGGTGCTCGAATGGGAATGATAATAACAGAATCCTACGGACCACGTGTACGTATATCAAAAATATTTACTGATTTAGAATTACATCCTGATAAACCAATTACCTTTGGAGTAAAGGAATTTTGTAATGTATGTATGAAGTGTGCTGATGCTTGTCCATCTAAAGCTATTACCCAAGAACCAGCACAAGTACTAAAAGAAGGTATGGAATTTGATACGGGTAAAGTTAATAAATCAGTATGTGCAGGTGTTGAAAAATGGTTTGTAAATGCTGAAAGATGTAATGCATTCTGGGCTTATAACGGTGGAGACTGTGGGACATGTTTCTCCGTATGTCCATATAATAAAATTGATGAGTGGCATCATGATTTATCAAAATTAGCCACATTAACGCCATTTAAACCATTGTTACGTTCACTAGATGAGATGTTTGGATATGGTGGTCCAGTAGAACCGGAAGCACGTATGGAATCTAAATATCTAAAAGATGCAATAAATGATTTCTGGGAAAAAATTTAGAGGGGGGATATAGTATGCATTTAATAGCTAGTTTAATAAAATGGGTGTTTTCTTTACATCAATTAGTATGGTTTGTATCTGGAGGACTGATGTTCTCTTCAATGACATATTTTCATATGAAATTAAAGCAAGATAATAAAGCTAATAAAATGAACTTTACATTTATAGTATTATCAGCATGTACATTTGCATTTACAATATTATGGACTTATGATTCATATGTAGAAAATGAAGTTAGAGCGGCTAATATGGGATTATTAGTGTTTGGAGGATTGGCAGTAGTTTTTGCTATACTTGCATATAGATTTACAACTAAAAAAGATACAATCAAAGCACAAGCTTAAACAAAAGGGCATTTATTGCCCTTTTATATGATTTTCAATGGAAATGTTCGTTTTTAAATAGTAGATAAAGTATTAGAAAAGGTGATAAGATGAATGTTGAACTTGGTCAATATAAAGGATTTGGTTTTAGACGTCCAAATGTAAATGTGGCAGATGAAGAAATCAATAATTATATAAACAAAATAAGAGAAAAGTATAAAGTAAAAGTTGAAAAAGAAGGTTCTATTGAAAAACACGATTATGTGACTATATCATATGATGGATATCACAATGGACTACACAGGTCAGATATAAGTGCAAAGAACTACCATTCTAAATTAGGTGAAGGATATTTTTTAGATGATTTTGAAAAGCATTTATTAGGATTAAAAAAGGGAGATACCGTTGAATTTCACATGGTATTACCAAATAATAAACAATATAACTTTCTTCGTAATGAGACAGTTAATTTTAAAGTGGAAATTATATCTGTTATGAATAAAATTATCCCTGAGTTAACAGACCATATGATAAAAAGATTTAAAATTGAAGGAATAAATAATATAGATCAGTTAAAAGAATATGCAAAAGATCAGATCAATTATGAAAAAATAATGTTTGAAAGTACAAAAGTTGTTAATGAAATAATGAATAAAATTATAGAAGGTTCAAAAGTTCAATTAGAAGATGAAGAAATTGAAAGTCTTAAATTTGAGATATTGGAAGACTTTAAAAAAGAACTTGAAAAGAAAAATGCAAATTTAGAAATATATTTATCATATACAAAAAAAACAGAAGAAGAATTATTTGAACAGTGTAAAATAGAAGCACAAACCTATTTGACGGAAAAAGCTATAATAGAAAAAATAGCACAAGTAGAGAACATTGCGTTAAGTGATGAAGAAAAAGAAAAATGTGAAAATAGCAAAGTAAACGATGCTTTTAATCAGTTATTGTATCAAAAAGTTATACATTTTCTTCTAAAGGAAAATACAACTATACAGGAATAAATATAGTAATTTGTCCCTGTTATACATGGTTGTTATGACAATAGTCAAGAAAGCTTGGAAATCTAAATTTCTTCTGTTAACATTACATTTAGAGGGAAAATACAATGTTAAGATAGCGTTTTGATGAGGAGGAAGCTATGAGTAATAAAAAAAGAATTTTGCTCCTTGGAGCAGGATATGGTGGGTTATTAACAGCAAAAAAACTTGGGAATAAATTTAAAAATGATAGTGAAGTAGAGATTACTCTTATTGATAAAAACCCATACCATACAATGCGTACAGAGCTTCATGAGGTGGCAGCTGGTAGAGTAGACGAAGATTCTATTAGGATTGATTTAAAGAAAGTATTTGCAAAGAGAAAAGTAAATGTAGTACTAGATGAAATAATGGATATGGATTTTAATAAACAGGTTTTAAAATCAGAAAAAAGTATATATGAATATGACTATTTAGTAATAGGGGCTGGATCTCAGCCAACTTATTTTGGTATAAAAGGTGCAAAAGAATACACTCATCCATTATGGACTTATGATGATGCCGTTAGTTTAAAAGAGCATATTCTTCACATGTTTAGAGAAGCCGTTAAAGAAACGGATAAAGAAAAAAGACAAAAGATGTTAACTTTTGTTGTTGTAGGCGGTGGCTTTACAGGTGTTGAAATGATGGGAGAATTAGGCGAATGGAAGGATAGGTTATGTGAAGACTTCTATATAGACAAGGAAGAAGTAAAGTTATATTTAGTTGATGCCATGCCTAAAATACTACCTATTTATCCCGATAACCTAATTAAAAAAGCTGAAAAAAGATTTAAGGATTTAGGTGTTGAAATAATAACAGGTGCTGGTATAACAGAGGTTTCAAAGGATTCTGTTACCCTAGGAGATAAAGGTAATATAAATACTAATACGGTCATTTGGGCAGCTGGTGTTGAAGGTGCCAATATACTTGAAGCTATGGACCTTGAACAAAAGGGTAGAAAAAGAATCGTCACAAATGATAAACTACAAGCATTAGATCATGAAAATGTGTATGTTGTAGGAGACAATATATTCTACATTGTAGAAGGACAAGAGAGACCAGTTCCGCAGATGGTTGAAAATGCTGAACATTCAGCTCCTTTGATTGCAAATAACATTTATAGAGATATAAAAGGTGGAGAAAAGAAATCCTATAAACCAGGATTCCATGGTTCAATGGTTTGTATAGGTTCACGCTATGGTTTAGCACATCTAGGAATGCCTGGCAAATTTTTTGCTGTACCTGGTTTCTTTGCAATGTTTGTGAAGCATTTTATTAATTTGGTATATTTCTTACAAGTTGCAGGATTTAATAAATGTTGGTCCTATTTGCTACATGAATTTGTATATATAAAAGATAATAGAAGTTTTGTTGGTGGACACTTTGCTAAATTAGCACCAACCTTTTGGTTAGTCCCATTGAGAATTTTTATAGGTGCTACATGGCTACAACATGGTTTACAGAGTATGGCTATAGGTGAAATAGTAGTTGGTTTATCTTTAATTATTGGATTATTTACAGCAGTTTCATCTATTGCTTCAATTATTATGGCAGTGATGCTTTATGGTTCAGGTATGCCTTTATATGGAATTATAATGGGAAGTATAGCCCTAATAGGTGGTTCAGGTAGTACCTTTGGTTTAGATTATTATGTATTACCAGCTTTTAAGAGATTTTGGAAGAATATCGGTATTATGAAAAAATATTATTTATATGTAGACTAATAAATAGAAAAGGGAGTTGCTATAAAAGCACTCCCTTTTTAAATATATCTTCTAGAGTTAAATCTAAAGCATAATTCTATTTTAATATTTCTCCCGTTGTCATATCAATACTAAGAATTTCAGAGAAATCATACTCCTTATCAGAACTTGTAGTATAGTTTAACTTTATTTTCAACATATGAGAATCCTTTTGTAGAGTTTCAAAATCTGATTTAATCACATTAGCTTCTGCAGCTAAAAGTACTGACAAATCTCTATACCAGTCTTTAATGATATTATTTACCTTTTGTTCAATCTGTTTATCCTGGAAGTCTACTACTTGAGGATAAGTTAGTGTTAATTCTTCTTCTTCTTCATAGATCATGGTTTTATAATTTTCAGTTATCATTTGCACATTATAGTCTTCTGTGTTTGTAGTACTCTCATTTTTTGTGGCATTTGTAAGGGTAGTACATCCCACTAGTGCAACTAATAATAAACTGATGATCATTAATACATATGAGTTTTTACGAAAATTTTTTATCATAATAATTCTTCTCTCCACTTCCGATTTGTTTTGTAAAATATTTGTAATGATAGGGCTAAATTTGTTGTAGGAAAAATATTCTAATAGTTCGATAATAACCTTACCATAGGGGATATGATGCTTTTTATGCAATTTATTTAATACAAAAGTATCACAAGCAATTTCCATATCCATTTTCATTCTGTAAAAGCCAATCCAGATGAGGGGATTAAACCAGTATAAGGATTGAAAAACTAATATAATCCAATTTGTTAAAATGTCTTTTCGCTTTAAGTGAGATAATTCATGTAATATAATGAATCCTAACTTTGTCTCATCTAAATTAGATAAAATAGGTGCTGGAATCAGTATTCTAGGTTTAAGAATGCCTACCAGGCTAGGCGTAGAAAATTGCCTAGTTTTAATCAGTTTTACATTTGTTTGTATATTTAGTTGTTTTTTATAGTGATTTAAAATAGTCAGTATTTTTTCATCATAAATTTCTTCCTCATTACGTATTGAATCATGTAGTTGAATGTTTTTAATGATGGAAGAAAAAAGTACAAACAGTCCACCAAATAGCCATATCCATGACAACGTAGACATAATTTTTTTAGTTAAAGATTCTTCAAAAGTTAATATTCTTTTGTCCTTTTGAGTATTTTGCTTTAACCTATTGTATTGTATATCTTCTAAATCCTGGGATTTAGGCGGCACATCCTTTTCATTACTAACAGAAGGTAATATAGATTCAGAAGAGAGCTTATTAGTATCAAAATAATTGGGTATATTATACATGCTCAAGGCACTTTCTGATGTATAAGGAATGGTCAAGGCTATAAAAAGCAAAAACCATATTAAGTAATGTATTTGAGGAAGTAAAACTTTTTTGAAAACGAATTTTACTGCCAAAATAATTAATATTAGCAAGCTTGCTCTTATGGACATTTGAAAAATTATAGTTACAAAGTTACTCATCATCATTACCTTCTTCTAAAATCATTTTTAGTTCATTAATGTCCTTATCTGAAAGTTTCATATCTTTAATAAAGCTAGCAAACATTACATTAATAGAACCATTATAAACTTTTTTCAAAAATGATTCATTTTCTAATTTTCGATAGTTTGATTCTTCGACTAATGGATAATAAAGATAGGATTTACCATCTTTTTTGTAACTAATCACCTCTTTTTTCAACAGTCTATTAATCATAGTTTTTATTGTCTTTTCACTCCAATTATGGCCTTGATCTATCTGCTGAATAATATCATTAGATTTTATAGGATGGTTTTTCCAAATAATCTTCATAATTTCATATTCGCTATCAGATATTTTGGGAATATTCTTATGCATAGTTCTATTTATTCACCTCCATATAGGTTTAAATTACAATTGTAATCATAACTAAATATTACATTTGTAATCTAAAATTGTCAATATTATTTTAATATTTGATATGTGGTAAAAATAGGTATAAAGAATATTACCTACTATGCAAATTTTTTTAATACAAAAAGAAAAAAGAGAATCCATTATTAGGATTCTCTTATATGTTCTTATTACTGTATGTTACCATATTTGTCTACTAACTCTTGTAACTTTCTAGCATGCATACCTGATTCTTCAGCAAATTTTTTAAATGTGCTACTAACTTCCTCATTATCTACTTTCTTAGAGAACATTTCATAATCACGTACATTTTCTTGAGCATCAAGAAGTTTTTTCTTAATTACATCTCCAGTCTTTAAATCCATTTTGAAACACCTCCTTAGTATCAATATTATTTTGTGCTTGTAGAGGTAATTTTATAATTAAGTTATTAAATAACTATATTTCCCATAACTAGAAAATTTAAAAAAATAATAGAGGGCATTCAGATTTAACCATGGAATTTGACACAATAATTATAATTATATAAAATTAATCTATGCAAACGATTGTACAATATTATTAAATAGGATGTGAAAAATATGGGGGTTACAATAAAGGATGTGGCTAAAGAGGCAAAAGTTTCGCCTTCTACCGTCTCAAGGGTTATCGCTGGAAGTGATAGAATTAGTGATGAAACAAAGAAAAAAGTTAATGATGCAATAAAGAAGCTAAATTATCATCCAAATGTTGTTGCAAGGAGTTTAGCCAATAAAAGGACTAAAGTTATAGGAATCGTTTTGCCAAGTGAAGCAGAGGACTTATTTAAGAATCCATTTTTTATATATGTAATGGCAGGGATAAGCCAATATGCTCAAAAGGCAGGATATTACATAATGTATAGCTTTTTTAATACAGAGGAAGAGGGCTTGGGTTCTGTAAAAAATTATATTAACAGTAACTTAGCGGATGGAATAATTCTTACAACAGTTCATACTAATGATAGATGTATAGGATATCTTCAAGAAAGGGAATTTCCCTTTGTGGTAATAGGAAGGCCAGAGGACACTGAAGGTGTACTTTGGGTAGATAATGATAATTTTCAAGCCATGTATAATGTACTTAGTAAATTATTACTCAAAGGACACAAAGAAATTGCCTTTATAGGGGCTAAAAGAGAATTAAATGTATCAAAGGATAGATTAGGTGGATATAGACAAGCACATAAGATGCACGGTGTTCCTATTGATGAAAATATAGTGATAGAAGTTGATGACTTTAGGGAAGATCTAGGATATGGAGCTATGAAGAAAATTTTAGGTTCAAAGAAGCCAACGGCACTAGTATGCACAGATGACCTATTAGCCTTTGGAGCTAATTCATATTTGACTGAAAATAATATAAAAGGTATTTCTGTAGTAGGGTTTAATAACACTCCCTTAGCAGAATATCAAAATCCGCCTTTAACTTCAGTAGATATTAATGCTAAAGAATTAGGATACTATGCGGTAAAGATCCTGGCAGATAAGCTAGAAAAAAATATAAAGAGTATGCATCACATTGTAGAAACCAATTTAATAGAAAGACAATCAACCGAGTATTAACTTAGATATAAGAGTATAGATTTTATGCTCTTATTTTTAGTTCATAAGAAATTATAATAATTGTATTGACAATCTTAGAAGAGGACAATATAATCTAATTATGCAAACGGTTGCACAAAATAATTTAGAATAAAGAAAAACGATTGCACAACATGGATTAAATTACATAAGTTATTATGAACATAGGAGGGAATGTAGAAAATGTCTTCGCAAAAATCTAAATTAATTTCATTCGAATTTTGGCAAAAATTTGGAAAGGCCCTAATGGTAGTTATTGCAGTTATGCCAGCTGCAGGTCTTATGATTTCCTTAGGAAAAGTAACGGGAATATTCCTTGGAAACGCAGGGATTATCGGAATTATTGCACGTGTTATAGAGGATATAGGTTGGGGTGTAATAGTTAACTTAAATTTATTATTTGCCATTGCTATTGGAGGTTCATGGGCTAAGGAACGTGCCGGTGGAGCTTTTGCATCGGCTTTAGCTTTTGTATTAATAAATCGTATAATTGGATCAATTTATGGAGTAACATCTAGTATGCTTGTAGACCCTACAGCAGTTGTTAAAACTATAATAGGTGGAGAGCTTTTAGTTAAGGATTATTTTGTATCAGTTCTAGGAGCACCAACTTTAAATATGGGTGTCTTTGTAGGTATAATAGCAGGTTTCGTTGGAGCCACTTTATATAATAAATATTATAACTATAGTAAATTACCAAGTTATTTAGCATTCTTTAATGGAAAACGATTTGTTCCCTTCGTAGTGATAGGTTATTCTGTTGTTGTTGCAGCTTTACTTGCTGTATTTTGGCCTATTGTTCAGTCTGGAATAAATGGATTTGGAAAGTGGATAGCCACATCAAAGGATAGTGCACCATTTATATCTACTTTCATTTTCGGATCCCTTGAGCGCTTATTATTACCATTTGGTTTACATCATTTAGTAACAATTCCTATAAACTATACTCAGCTTGGAGGTAGTTATAGCATATTAACAGGAGACAAGATTGGTCAAATTGTATATGGGCAAGATCCACTATGGTTAGCGTGGATTACGGATTTGAATAACTTAAAAGCTGCAGGAAACATAGATACATATAAGAATTTATTATCTACAGTACATCCGGCACGTTTTAAGGTAGGTCAAGTTATAACTTCTTCAGCCACATTAATGGGGGCAGCCTTTGCCATGTATAAGAATGTGGAAAGTGATAAAAGGGAAAAGTATAAGTCTATGTACCTTTCATCAGCACTAGCTGTATTTTTAACTGGAGTTACAGAACCTATTGAATTTATGTTTATGTTTGTTTCACCTATCTTATATGGAGTTTATGCATTATTAACAGGTATAGCATTTGCCATGGCAGATTTAATAAATTTACGTATTCATGCCTTTGGTTTTATAGAGTTATTAACTCGTGTACCAATAATTGTAAATGCAGGTATTACAAAGGAACTCATTAGTTTCATTATTATATCTATAGGATTTTTATTTATTAGTTACTTTACATTTAACTTCATAATTAAAAAGTTTAACGTTTCAACACCAGGGCGCGGAGGTAATGATGTGGATATGGTGGAGAATAAATTTAAATCAGAAAAATCCGTATCAAGTGTGGAAGACGAAATAGCCGTTACTGCAATAGAATTATTAGGTGGAAAAGAAAACATAACAGATGTGGATGCTTGCATGACTCGCCTTCGTGTAACTGTTAAGGATAGAAATTTAGTTGCAGGGGAGAAAGCATGGAAGGAGAATAAGGCATTAGGCTTAGTAACAAAGGACAATGGAGTGCAGGCCATATACGGTCCAAAGGCAGACTTACTAAAATCTAATATTATAGATATTTTAGGTGAATAAAAATGAGACTTTTAACTTTAAATTGTCATTCATGGATAGAAGAAAATCAGATAGAAAAAATGAAAATAATAGCAAAAGAGATAAAAGAAAAAGGTTATGACCTTATAGCACTGCAAGAAGTGAATCAGTCTATAGGTGCGAAGATTGTTTCTAAAAACATAAAGGAAGATAACTTTGCCCTAGTCCTATTAAAAGAGTTAAAGGATTTAGGTTGTGGGGAATATAATATGACCTGGGATTTTTCTCATATAGGTTATGACAAGTACGAAGAAGGAGTTAGTATTATAACTAAGCATAAGATTGAAGAAGAAAAATCCTTTTTCATAACTAAAGGTGAGGATAAAAACTTTTGGAAAACTAGAAAAATCATAGGAACTACTATTACGATAAATGATAAACTAATGGATTTTTACTCTTGCCATTTAGGCTGGTGGAAGGATGAAGAAGAACCCTTTAAAGATCAAGTAGATAGGTTAGTGGGCCATGTTAGAAAAGGTAGACTTACCCTTTTGATGGGAGATTTTAATAATAATGCCTTTGTAAGAGACGAAGGATATGATTATTTAATAAAAAAGGGATTTTATGATACGTTTTTTATGGCTAAGGAAAGGGATAAGGGAGTTACAGTAAAAGGCAAAATAGCTGGTTGGAGCTCAAATGAACAAGACTTAAGATTAGATTTAATCTTGTCTAACAAAAGAATGAATGTTAAATATTCTAAGGTCATATTTAATGGAGAAAATAAGCCGGTAGTATCAGACCATTATGGAGTAGAGATAGAAGTGGAGGGATTTTAGTGGAGGATAAATATGTTATAGGTATTGATTTAGGTGGAACTAAAATTAGTGGAGCCATTGCGGATTTTAATGGACATATAATTTCAAAGTACACTCTTCCTACAAAGGCACAGGAAGGTGAACATGCCGTATTAGATAGAATAATATCAGTTGTAGAAAAAATAATAGAAGAATCAAAGGTAGAAAAAGAAAAAATTATATCTATAGGTATAGGTTCTCCAGGTCCATTAGACCCTAGAGAAGGAAAAATTATAACTACTCCTAATCTTCCTTTTAAAGATTTTAATATAGTAAAGCCTTTAATGGATAGATTTAATATGCCTGTTTTTTTAGATAATGATGCTAACGTGGCAGCCATAGGAGAATATACCTTTGGAGCAGGAAAAGGAACAAATAATATGGTATTTATAACGGTTTCTACTGGAATAGGTGGAGGTGCCGTATTAAATGGAAAAATATATAGGGGTAATACTTATAATGCTTTAGAAATTGGTCATATGACCCTAAAAAAGGATGGACCTCTTTGTAATTGTGGAAATTATGGATGTGCAGAGGCATTAGCTTCAGGTACTGCCATAGGAAAGGGAGCTATAAGGGAATTAGAGAGAAATTCTAATAGCTCCTTAGAAAATTATGAAAAGATAACATCCTATGAAGTATTTGAGGAAGCAAAAAAAGGGGATAAGGTAGCTCTTAATGTACTTAATAGGGCATTATCTTATCTAGGCATATGTGTTGCAAATGTAATTACTTCCTTTGACCCAGAAATGGTTATAATTGGTGGAGGCGTTTCAAAGGGTGGACATATGGTATTTGAAAAGGTAAATGAGGTAGTAAAGGAAAGATGTTTTGAAGCTATGTACAATAGTGTTAGAATAGTGCCGGCGGCTTTAGGAACTGATGCAGGAGTAAAGGGAGCTGTGGCTCTTGCCATAATGGAGAGTCAATAAGGGTTGAAGAAAGGGACGATATTAGATGAAAAAAGTTTGGTGGAAAGAAGCTGTTGCCTATGAAATATATCCTAGAAGTTTTATGGACTCAAATGGTGACGGAATAGGGGATTTACAGGGAATAATTTCTAAACTAGATTATCTAAAGGACTTAGGAATTGATGTGATCTGGATTTGTCCCATATATAAATCCCCAAATGATGATAATGGTTATGATATTAGTGATTATGAAGATATTATGGACGAATTTGGTACTATGGATGATTTTGATGAACTTTTAGAGGAAGTTCACAAACGTGGCATGAAACTTATTATTGACCTGGTTATAAATCATACAAGTGATGAACATCCATGGTTTATTGAATCCAGTTCTTCAAAGGATAACCCAAAGCGTGATTGGTATATATGGAGAGATTCTAAGGATGGAAAAGAACCAAACAATTGGGAAAGTATCTTTGGTAATTCTGCCTGGGAATATGATGAAAATAGTGAACAATATTATATGCATTTGTTCTCCAAGAAGCAACCAGATTTAAATTGGGAAAATACCCATATGCGTGAAGCTGTATATGGTATGATCAATAGATGGTTAGATAAGGGAATAGATGGATTTAGAGTAGACGCTATTAGTCATATTAAGAAGGAAGATGGACTTAGGGATATGCCTAATCCAGAAAACCTAAAATATGTAAACTCCTTTGATAAACATATGAATGTGGATGGAATTCATGAATATCTTGAGGATATAAAGAAGAATACCTTTGCTAATTATGACATTATGACTGTGGGAGAGGCAAATGGTGTGAACGTGGAGGATGCCCATCTTTGGGTGGGTGATGATAATGGTAAGTTTGATATGGTATTTCAGTTTGAACATTTAGATTTATGGGATAGTAAAAGTAGTGATAATTTAGATGTGATAAGTTTTAAGAAAATATTGTCTAAGTGGCAAAAGGGATTAGAAAACAAGGGATGGAACGCATTATATATTGAGAATCACGACATACCTCGTAGTGTTTCAATTTGGGGAAATGATAAGAAGTACTGGAAAGAAAGTGCCACATCTTTAGGTGTAATGTATTTTCTAATGCAGGGAACTCCTTTTATATATCAAGGGCAAGAGATTGGTATGACTAATGTGGAGTTTAATTGTATTAATGAGTACAATGATGTTAGAACTAAAAATATGTATCATATAGATAAGGAAAAGGGAATACCCCATAAAGAAATAATGAAGAATATAGGCCCATCATCAAGGGATAATTCTCGTACTCCTATGCAGTGGAATGATGGTATAAATGCTGGATTCACAACAGGTACACCTTGGATTGGAATTAATCCAAATCATAGAGAAATCAATGTTGAGGTACAAGAAAAGGATCCGCATTCTATTTTGAATTTCTATAAAAAAATGATTAAATTGAAAAAAGAAAATCCAGTTTTAATATACGGAAATTATGATCTGATTTTAGAAGATCACAAACAAATATTTGCATATACTCGTACCTTGGAAGAGAAACAAGTTCTTGTAATATGCAACCTAACAGATAAAGAGGCCTTATATGAGTATGATAATCTAGAATTAAGATATGATAACTTAATCCTAAACAACTATGAAGTAAATGAACATAATGGTGAAAAAAGCATTTTATTAAGACCCTATGAGGCTAGAGTATATGCTATATAATAATAAAATCCTTATTAATTAAAATTAATAAGGATTTTTTGTTAAATATTCACAATAGATCTCCAACACATTTTAAAGGCCACATCTATAGACTCATCAAGCTTGCCTGGGTTCTCGTTAACAAAATTAAGAAATCCAAGTACTGATCCATACATGGAATTCATAATTAAACTTGGATGCACATTAATAAGTGTCTCATCATCAATTGCCTCTTGAATAATTTCAAATATAAAATTGAAGTTTCTACATGCTTCTTCTTTACTAAGCTTATCTATATAAGGTGAATTTGAAAACATCATAAAGAAGGTCATACTATCCTTGTTTTCAAGAGCCCATCTTACAAAACCAAACCAACACTGTTTAACCTTGTCTTTACTTGTTTTACAAGATGTAACGTGTTTTAAAAGATAATCTCTATAATCTTCTTTTATTCTTATATATAATCTACTTATCAAAGATTCTTTAGTCTTAAAATGATGAAATAGTGTCCCATTAGATACACCTGCTTCTTTAGCTATTTTTGATGTGGATGTGCCATGGAAACCTTCCTTTATAAAAAGTTTTAAAGCTGCATTTAATATTTTATCTTTACTATCCATATTATTTCCTCCTACAGAGTAATTACTCTATTATTAAATTTAACACATATATGAGAAGCGTGTCAACGGCAGTGAAATTTTCATTTAAAAACACTTGCATTAAAGAAAATGTGATGATAATATATTAAAGTATAGAGTAAATACTCTAGTGAATTGTAAAAAATATGGATATATCCCGTGGAAAAATGTTAGAAAATGAAATTTTATAGACTGAACAGTCGATGCGCAGATTGTTTAGATTTTAATATAGGGAGCTGATAAAATGTTGTATAGAAAGTTTGGTAAAACAAATGAAGAGGTTTCTGTTTTAGGATTTGGTTGCATGAGATTGCCTGTTATTGATGGAGATCAAACTAAAATTGATGAAGAGAAAGCAATAAAAATGATCAGACATGCAATTGACAATGGAGTAAATTATATTGACACGGCATATCCATATCATGGAGCTGGATTTGACAAGGGAGGAGAAAGTGAACCCTTTGTAGGAAAGGCATTAAAGGATGGATATAGGGAACGTGTGAAAATAGCAACTAAGCTTCCATCATGGCTAGTTCAGACAAGAGAAGATATGGATAGATTATTAGATGAACAACTTAAGCGCATCCAAACAGATGTGATAGATTTTTACTTAGTCCATACCCTTAATAAAAGTCTTTGGGCAAATTTAAAGAAGTTAGGTATAGATGAATTCTTGGATAAAGCTATAAAAGATGGTAAAATCAAACATGCAGGGTTTTCTTTCCATGATGATATTGATACATTTAAAGAAATTGTAGATTATTATGATTGGTCCTTCTGTCAAATTCAATACAATTACTTAGATGAAAATTATCAGGCTGGTAAAGAAGGATTAGAATATGCTGCCAATAAAGGATTAGGCGTTGCAATTATGGAACCTTTAAGAGGTGGTAGTCTAGTTAAGAAAATGCCAAAGGAAATTTTAGATGCTTGGAATGAAGCTCCAGTAATAAGAACACCAGCCCAGTGGGCCCTTAGATGGTTATGGAATCATCCAGAAGTTTCAGTAGTACTAAGTGGCATGACTGAAATGGAACATGTGGAAGATAACATAAACACGGCAAAAGAAGGAGAAGCTAATTCATTAAATGAAAAAGAAGTAGATTTAATAGATTTTGCAAAGAAGGTTTTCAAAGAAAAGATGAAAGTAAATTGTACGGCCTGTAGATATTGTATGCCTTGTCCTGTGGGAGTAGATATACCACAAAACTTTGCTTTGTATAACAATGGATATTTATTTGATAATATAGAAAATGCCAAAATGCAATATAATATGCTTTTAGGTAAGGAGGCTAAGGCATCAAATTGTGTAGAGTGCGGAAAATGTGAAAAGCACTGTCCACAAAATATTGCCATTAGAGAAGAATTAAAAAAGGTTAAAGAGGTACTAGAATTGAATCTATAAGAATAGTTATCATAAAGACTTATTTGAAATTAAATATGTCAAATAAGTCTTTATGTCTATTAAAATAGACAAATTCTGAGTAATTAAATAAATGACCGAATAGGAATTGATTTAATTACCATATGAGTAGCCACAATAGTGGTAAACGAATTTTAATAAAGGAGGAGAATCACATGCACATACCAGATAATTATCTAAGTCCATCTACTTGTGCCACATTGGGGGTAACCATGATACCAATATGGAAGTGGGCAAGTACGAAAGTAAAAAAAGAAATGTCTAGGCAAAAGATGCCCCTTCTTGGAATATGCACAGCCTTTGTATTTTTAATTATGATGTTTAATATACCCCTTCCAGGAGGTACTACAGGTCACGCAGTTGGAGCTACTTTGGCAGCAATTTTACTAGGACCCTATTCTGCAGTTATAGCAGTCACCATTGCCCTTGCAATTCAAGCCCTATTTTTTGGAGATGGAGGTATTCTAGCATTAGGAGTAAATTGCTTTAACATGGCATTTATAATGCCCTTTGTAGCCTTTTACATATTCAAATTTGTTAAGGAGAACTTTCCTAGTGAAAGGGGTCAATACGTGGGAGCTTTTCTAGCTGGATATATATCTTTAAATGTAGCGGCCCTTTTAACAGCAATAGAGTTTGGAATTCAGCCCATGTTATTTACTGATAATGTAGGACTTCCTCTATACAGTCCCTATGGTTTGAACATAGCAATTCCTGCCATGATGATTCCCCATTTATTAGTAGCTGGAATATTAGAAGGCCTAGTGACAGCTGGAGTATATGCTTATGTGAAAAAACTTTCTCCAGAGATAATATATAAGGGTACTAGTAAGAAAATAAAACCCCTTTATGCCTTAATAGTATCATTAGTTATTCTTAGTCCCCTTGGAGTATTAGCCACAGGAACGGCTTGGGGAGAATGGGCTCCTGAGGAATTAAAAGAATTTATAGGATTTATACCAAAAGGGATGATAGAAGGCTTTAACTTTAGTGCGCCTATACCGGATTATGCCATATCAGGTGTTTCAGAAATTATAGCATATATTTTCTCTGCCCTAGTAGGAGTAGGATTAATCTTTACATTGATTAAATTATTAAGTAAATCTCAATTTAAAAATAATCCAGAAAAGGTGAAGTAATGAATGAGAAATGGTTACTAGAAAAGGATGATTATGTGCCTAAGAAAGAAAGAGATACATATATAGATAAAAGTATCCTTTCATTTTTAAAGATCCTTTCAAGGATTAGAAGTGTTAAAAATAGAGATAAAGTTTTTTACAGGATAGATCCTGTGTTGAAGGTTATATTTACAATATTAAATATATTGTTTATATCCCTATCAAGAAATTTCACCTATTTATTTATACTTGATATATATGTGATTATAAGTATTTTACTTATGGACTCAGAAGATAGAAAAAAGATTATGTCAATAAGTTTTATATTTCCAATTGTAACACTAATAATGTTGATTCCATCCATGATGAAAGGAAACATATATAATAGCTTATTACTTTTCCAGAGAATCATATTAAGTGTATTATTTGCCAATATTTTATCCTATAGTACCCAGTGGACACACATTAGTAGAACTTTAAAATTATTATTTGTACCTGACATATTCATATGGGTTATGGAAATAGGATTAAAATATATTATTTTACTAGGAGAGTACTCCACAAGCCTATTATATGCATTAAAGCTTAGATCCATTGGAAAGAACCAGGATAAACAGGGTTCCATATCAAGAATAATGGGAAACTTATTTTTAAAATCCTATAGGATGAGTCAGGACTTATCAAGTGCCATGGAGTGTAGAGGATTTGTTGGAGAGTACAAGGTATCAATAGAATTTAAATTAAAAAATATAGATTATATATATGGACTAATTAATATAATTATAATTGTTTTATTTGTAATCCTAAATTATTAAGGAGTAGCGCAAATGATTAAAATAGATAATGTAACATTTAAATATAAAGAGAAAACAGCCCTTCATAATATGAAGGTTCATATAAAAGAGGGAGAGTCAGTAGCCATTATTGGGCCAAATGGAAGTGGAAAATCTACATTTTTAAAGTTGCTAAATGGTATTGTCTTTCCAAGTAAGGGAACTTATACCTTTGATGAAACTAATATTACTGAAAAAAGATTGCAGGATAATAGTTTTTCTAAACTATTTCACAAGAGAATAGGATTTGTATTTCAAAATGCAGACACTCAACTCTTTTGTTCTAGTGTCTCTGAGGAAATAGCCTTTGGACCAATGCAAATGGGTCTTTCAAAGGATGAAATAAATAAAAGGGTAAATGATTGCTTATCCATGCTCAGCATAGAAAAGTTAAGGGATGAACACCCATATAACCTAAGTGGTGGAGAAAAAAAGCGGGTTGCAATAGCCAGTGTTCTTGCCATGAATCCAGAGGTCATTACTCTAGATGAACCTATGAATGGTATAGATCCAAAGGGAAAAAGATTTTTAAGAGAACTTTTTATTAAATTAAATAAAGCTGGTAAAACTATTATCTGCGCAACACATGATTTTGAGTATGTGGAAGGTCTTTTTAAAAGGGCCCTAGTATTTTCCCAAGACCATACTGTTATTAGGGATGATAAATACGATATGGTTGTAAAAGACGATGAATTTTTAATAGATAATAATATTAAGTAGGGAGGCATAATCATGAACGTATTGTATTATGATTGTTTTTGTGGAATCAGTGGAGATATGAATTTAGGAGCAATGATAGATCTAGGTGTAGATAAGGAATACCTTTTAGAGGGAATATCAAAGCTTAAGTTAGAGTCTGAATATGAAATACACATTAAAGAATCAATTAAAAAGGGCATAACAGGAACTAAGGTTGATGTAATCATAAAAAATGAAGGTCATAACCATGACCATGAGCACAAACATGACCATGAACATGATCATCATCACCATCATGAACACCATGGACACGATCACTCACATGACCATAATCATAGCCACAATCATGACCATAGTCATGAACACCACCATAGGGGATTGAAGGAAATTGAAGACATAATAAATTCAAGTGACTTAAATGAAAATGTGAAGAAACTAAGTTTAGACATGTTTATGGAAGTAGCTAAGGCAGAGGCTAAGGTCCATGGGAAAAGCCTATATGAAGTACATTTTCATGAAGTTGGAGCCATTGATTCTATTATAGATATGGTAGGAGCAGCCATATGCCTAGACTATTTAAAGGTAGACAAAATTATGGCATCTAAAGTTCAACTAGGAGGGGGTTTTGTAAAATGTGCCCACGGAATTATACCAGTACCAGCTCCAGCTACTGTTGAAATATTAAAGGATATACCAGTTAAGACTGGAATTGTGGAATTTGAGACAACTACACCTACAGGGGCAGCCATTTTAGCAGCCAATGTGGAGGAATTTACAGATAAGATAGAGTTCTCAATAGAGAAAATTGGATACGGTATAGGTAATAGGGAATTAGAAATACCTAACGTACTTAGGGTGTACTTGGGAAAGGAAATAAAGAAAGAGGAAGTAAAAAAGCAGTATATTCTTGAAACTAATATAGATGATATGAATCCAGAACTGTATGGTCATGTAGAAGAAAGACTTTTTGAGGTGGGAGCCTTAGATGTGTTTAAAACACCTATTATTATGAAAAAGGGAAGGGCTGCCACAAAATTAAGTATATTAGTTAGTGATAAAAAGGAAAAGGATGTATTAGAAGTAATTTTTAAAGAGACCACTTCCATAGGTCTTAGAAAATATGAAGTAGATAAGATTATGCTTGATAGAGATTTTAAAAAGATAAGTACGAAGTATGGAGATGTTACTATTAAAAAGGCCTATTATGAAGGTGAATTAATTAAATATAAGGCAGAATATGAAGATTGCAAAAAAATTGCTAAAGAAAATAATATACCAATTTCAGAAGTTTACAAAGAAGTAGATAAAATAGTGGAGAAGATGTAGATGATAAATAATGAAAAATATAAAAGACTAATAAAATACTTAAAGAAATTAGATAAGGTAGTTCTAGCTTTTTCAGGAGGGGTTGATAGTACCTTCTTATTAAAAGCTGCTAAAGAGGCCCTTGGAAATGATGTAAAGGCAGTAACTATACTTTCGCCATATATTCCTAGATGGGAAGTGGAAGAAGCTAAGGAGTTAGTTAAGGAATTAGATGTAGAATATGAAGTAATACAGGTTCCAATCATTGATGAAATTAAAAATAATCCAGAAGATAGATGCTATCTATGTAAAACAGCCATATTTAGTATGATAAAGGAAAAGGCTGAAATTGAGGGATATAATTACGTAATAGATGGAACTAACTTTGATGACACATCTGATTATAGGCCGGGTATGGTAGCTTTAAAGGAATTAGAAATAAAAAGTCCCTTACTTGAATGTGAATTGACTAAGAATGAGATAAGAAGTTTATCTAAGGAACTTAATCTTAGTACATGGGATAAACCAGCTTATGCTTGTCTTTTAACTAGAATTCCCTATGGCCATGAATTAAAGGAAGAGAATTTTAGAAAGATAGAAGAGGCTGAAAAATATATGATGAGCATAGGTTTTAGAGCTGTTAGAGTAAGATGTCATAATGATTTGGCAAGGATAGAAGTCAACAGGAAAGACAGAAAAAGGCTATTTGATGAAAAGATTCTAGATGATATTTCAGCTAGATTAAAAGAAATTGGATTTAAATATATATCCATGGATATGGAAGGATACAGAGTAGGAAGCTTTAATGAAACTATGAAAAAATAGGAGGTTTAAATGGATTCGAAGGATATTAGAAAATTATTAGAAGATGTGAAAAAGGATAAAATGCAAATAGAAGAAGCAATGGAAAAGATTGAGGATCTACCTTTTAAGGATTTAGAGTTTGCTAAAATTGATAACCATAGAGAAATAAGAGTAGGATATCCTGAAGTAATATATTGTGAAGGAAAGACTGTAGAACAAGTTAGAGACATTATTAAATTCATGAATACAAAGGATAGCAACATACTAGCCACCAGAGCCAATGAGGAAATTTACAATGCAGTAAAGAAAATATGCAAAGATGCAGAATATAATAAGCTTGGAAGAACAATAACTATTAGAAAGAAAGAAGAGAAGCTAACGAATGATTATATAGCCATCATTTCAGCAGGAACTTCAGATTTACCCGTAGTGGAGGAAGCAGCAGAAACTGCAAAAATTCTTGGGAATAGGGTAGAGAAAATTATTGATGTGGGAGTTGCTGGTATTCATAGACTTTTAGCCAGATTAGACAAAATAAGAGGGGCTAAGGTCATTATTGTGGTAGCAGGAATGGAAGGAGCCCTTGCCAGTGTAGTTGGAGGCCTAGTTGATAAGCCAATTATAGCTGTTCCCACAAGTGTAGGCTATGGAGCAAATTTTGGAGGACTATCATCCCTTTTATGCATGTTAAACAGTTGTGCAAGTGGGATAAGTGTAGTAAATATAGACAACGGATTTGGTGCAGCATATAATGCTAGTATCATTAATAAGTTATAATAAAACCTTAATGGGTAGATTTTTTCCCAGTCTACTTATAGAGGTTTATAATGTAAGATAACAAAATTGAAGCTAGTTATTAAGAAGTAGTGATGGAATTGACAAAATCAGTCGTTTCATCACTTTCTTCTTGTTGTTTGCCTTTATAGTAATAGTTTGTAGTTTTTTCAAATTATTGAATTATTTTCTAGTACGATTAATAAATCTTTAGATAAATTCTGTGTCATCCTATATTTATACTTATAATAATGGAGTTGATTTTATTGGAATTAAGTAGGTTATTCTTACCTAAAGGCCGTATAGATAATTTGCGTTTTATTGGATATAGCTTCTTCTTACTTATATTTGATATAAGTTTAAGTGTCCTAATATCTTTTAATCTATATATTTTTTATATTATTCTTATATGGGGCATATCTTGTCTTATTGTTCAGCGTTTACATGATTTAGATAGACCATTGGAACATATTCTATTACTCCTTATTCCTATTTACAATATTTATTTGTTTTTTTGTCTTTTATTTAAAAAAGGTACTACTGGAGCAAATAAGTATGGTGATCCTCCAATCAACCACGAAATTTAACTCATACGGCCTAGAAACCCTTAAAACAAGTATTCTTAAATTAATATTTGTTAGGGATGATTGGTACTATTATAGCTCTAGAAATTTCTAGGGTTTTATTTTTTTGATAATGTGTATGGACTTAAGATTCTAGTCTTTTGTATTATAAATGAACACTTAAGTTATGAGTTCTTGATTTGTTTAACAATTTGAGTATACTCGATAAAATTACAGTTGTAGGTGCTGGTATTTTTTTCTTTATTTTTATGCTAATAGTATTTATATCTAAAATTAGATACGAGTGGAAAAGAGAAGAATTGAGCCAATACTTGAAAGAATGCAAAAAGGAATCTTTTCATATAAAAAATAAAACATACTCTAAATTATCTTTTTCTAAAATAGCAGAGGATTTTGATGGGTATATAAGCTATATATGAGCTGAAATAAATGTTAAAACTGAACCTAGAAGTAAAAAAAAATTTGGAGCAAAATCTTTGGTAAGTAAAATTTCATGTTAATAGGGAAATTTTGGAGCAATAGAGATATCAAAGGATAGGGTTAATAAGGAGTGATTAGCTGGTCTTACACATCTAGAGTTTGTTAAAATTGACGATCATAGACAAATAAGCGTAGGATATTAAGAGGGGTTAATGTCATTATTGTGGGAGCAGGAATGGAAGGAGCCCTTGCCAGTATAGTTGGAGGACTATCATGCCTTTTTATCTATGTTAAACAGTTGTGCAAGTGGCCTTCATGGGTAGATTTTTTACTAGTCTACCCATGGAGGTTTATTTTATTAAAGTTACAAATTATCTACATATTTTTTATCTATTATTTTTTCTATAATAATGTCCCCAACATTCAGTAATAATTTTTCGTGCAGCAAAAAGAGATGTTAGTGAAGGGTCTAATTTTGGAGCTACCTCAACCACATCAAAACCAATAATAGGCAATTCAAATAAACCATATAGAAGATCTAATAGCTCTCTACTGGTTAATCCACCAAATTGAGGCGTACCCGTACCGCCTGCATATGCAGGGTCTAAACAATCAATATCTAATGTAATGTATATCTTATTAAAGTTTTTCATTTTATTTTTTATAATCTCTAATGATTTTTCAACACCCTTATGATGAACTTCTTTAGAAGTTAATACATTTATTTTATTATTATGGAAGAAATCTAATTCATCTGATTCAATAGATCGAATACCTACGAAAAAAAGGTTATCTGTATTCGTAACATTTTTTAGTTCAAGAGCTCTTCTTTCTGTTGAACCATGGGATAATTTATCCCCACCTTGATCATCACAGAGATCAAAATGTGCATCAAAATGAATAATACCAAAAGGCTCATCAAGGGCACGATCAATTCCTTTGTGTACAGGAATGGTAGTTGAATGATCTCCACCGATCATAGTAAAAAATTTATTAGATTTTACCGCTTGATAAGTAAATTCTTCTGCCTTTTCAAAGACTTCATTTCTATTTTCTCCACAGCAATCACCTAAATCTAGTACTTTTAAATCAGCAAAACTTTTTAAATCTTCAGTAGTAGGTGAAATGGTGTAGGTAATTTCTCTCAGGGCTTTTGGTGCATCTTTGGCGCCAGATCGAAAACTAACACTTCCATCAAAAGGAATACCAAAGATAAGTACATCTGATTCATCAGGGGATAAATCAGGTTTGTTTAAACCTGCCCATATACGATGATCCTTAATCATTTCATTTACAGTTGTCATAATACATCCTCCTTAAAGTTTATAATAATATGAATTTCAAATATTTTACTCAATATCTATAGTACTTTTTTTGTGTAATTCTTCTTCAGAATACTTTTCCATTGTGATACCTGTAAAGCCATAGATAATTGAGACAATAGGATTAATAAGATTGAGAAAAGCAAAAGGTAAATAAGCTAATGTTGCAACCCCAAAGGTAGTAGCCATAAAGGCACCACATACATTCCAAGGAACTAAAGGAGAGGTAAGGGTTCCAGCATCTTCTAAAGCTCTAGATAGATTTTTAGGTTTTAATCTTTGTTCTTCATAAATATCTTTGTACATTCTTCCAGGAATGATGATGGCTAAAGCCTGATCACCCGTTACAATATTTGTACCGATAGAAGTAAGAACTGTGGCCATAACGAGAGAACCTGTACCATGGACAAATGTTAGTATCTTTTCTGATATAGCATAAAGCATTCCAGAAGTTTCTAAAACTCCACCTAGAATCATTGCACATATGATTAAGGAGATAGTAAACATCATACTATCCATGCCACCGCGGCTTAATAAACTATCAATAACCTCTACTCCTGTATCAGATATATAACCAAAATGAGCAGCTTCTACAATACTTTTTAAATCAGCGCCTTGTAAGAAAAAACCTAATAATCCACCTAAAATTACACCAACAATAAGACCAGGAATAGCAGGAATTTTTTTAATTACCATGACGATAACAAGAATCGGTGGAAGAAATAAAATAGGAGAAATGATAAATTGTGAAGATAATCCGTCTAAAATAATTTGAATAGAATTAGAATCAATTTTAGATCCTCCATATTTAAGCCCTACAAATCCAAACAAAACAGTAGATATTAATAAGCTAACGCCAGTTGTATAACTCATATGTTTAATATGATCAAAGAGATTTGAACCAGCCACAGCTGGAGCAAGATTTGTAGTTTCTGAAAGTGGAGACATTTTATCGCCAAAATAGGAGCCTGAGATAATTGCACCTACTGCAATATGTGTAGGAATACCAAGACCTTGTGCAATACCAACAAGGGCAATACCTACTGTACTTGCAGTAGTCCATGAACTTCCACAGGCTAGTGATACAATAGAACAAATAAATAAAGTGGCAATTAAAAATATACGTGGAGAAATAATTTTTAACCCATAATAAATCATTGTAGGAACAACTCCAGACAAAATCCATGTTCCAATAAGCATACCTATAATCATCATAATGAGAATAGCTTGCATGGATACTTGTACTGTATTTAAGATACCTACTTCTAGTTCCTTCCAATCATATCCGGATTTCATAGCAATGACAGCTGCAAGTGTAGCTGTTGCAATTAAAGGAATTTGAGAATAGCCCGTACCCCATTTTAATGACCAAAACAAGGATAGGATGAGAAAGATAATAACGCTAATGGCTTTTCCAAAAGTCATATTTTTCTTACATTCCATAAACAATACACTCCTTTTATTTGTTTAAAAATTTATTATTGCAATAATAGTGCCAAAGTTAGAGTGGATAATTATATTTTATATATCCTTGGATTTAAAAAGCTTCCATAGATTTGAAATTAAAAATAGAAAAGATAAAAGGTTAAAAGCGCAAGAAATTTTGCGGAAATTTCGCAAAATTTCTTGCGCTTTTATAGATTATATTTATCCATTTTATATTGAAGAGATTGTCTAGTAATTTGTAACTTTTTTGCAGCTTCCGTTATATTCTTTGAGATAGATAAGGCATCCAGTATAAGGTTTTTTTCATAGTTTTTTAGCAATTCAGGAAGGGATTTATTTTGAACCGTATCTTTTGCAAAATATTTTTCCTTTTTATTATTGTAAATAATATATTCAGGAATATCTTTCAAGGGAATAATTTCTTCTGTGCATAAATTAAAAGCAGATTCTATTGCATTTCTTAGCTCCCTAACATTTCCAGGCCAGGTATAGGAGTTAAATATGTTTTTTACAATTTCACTTACACCCAGTATGTTTTTACACATTTGATGATTATATGTTTTTATAAAATGATCTGTTAAAAGAAGAATATCTTTTTTTCTATCTTTAAGAGGTGGTAGATTTATTTGTACTACACCTAATCTATAATACAGGTCTTTTCTAAGTATACCATCATCAATAGCTGCAAGGGGATCTGTATTCATGGCAGAAACAACGCGAATATTGATATTGATAAAGGATTCACCGCCAACACGGCGAATTTTTTTCTCTTCAATAGCCTTTAGTATTTTTGCTTGGAGACCAATATCCATAGAATTGATTTCATCTAGAAATAATGTTCCATCATTTGCTAATTCGAATAACCCTTTTTTATTTTCTGCTCCCGTATAACTTCCTTTTACGGTTCCAAATAATGTACTTTCTAGTAAAGTTGAAGGAATGGCAGAGCAATTTTGAGAGATAAAAGGGCCGTTATTTCTTGCACTGTAATTATGAATGGCTTGGGCAACAAGTTCTTTTCCAGTTCCTGTATCTCCACAAATTAATACAGAAGAATTACTTTGAGATATTCTCTTTAGTTTCTCTTTGATTTCAAGTAGGGCATCATCTTTTGTAATAATATCTTCTAGTGTATATAAAGCATTATGTGATCTAAAGTCATTCAAGGATTTATGAGAGTTAATTTTATGGGCTGAAGAAAAAACAGAAGCTTCTATGGTCCCAATGATCTCGTTATTATATTCCATTGGAAAAGTGGAATTGATAAGAACGGCAGACTCTCCTTTAAAGTTTGTTAGGGATTGTTTTTCATTGACGATAGGCTCACCACTTTTTAGAACCCTATAATGACTACTAGTTTCCTTTGTGAGTGTAGGATATATTTCTAAAAGACGTTTTCCTGTAATGCCTTCATTTTCAAAACGGTTGGTTTCAGGGCAAAACATTGCAGAATATTCAATAATACCTTGTTTATTAACAATTATAATCGCATCTATGTGGTCATATAATTCAGACATATATTCTAGATATCTTGTTATCATTTTATTACCCACTTTCTAAAGGAAAATATAGTGTATATGAATTCTATATCAATTATCTTTCTTCTAAAAACAAACTGATTTTATGAAGAATCCAGTTTCTTATTGCTACATTTTACCACATACACCACCTTGTTTCTATTATTTTATCAATTAGAAAACAAATAGATATTCACAAATTAAAAACATCATAGTCGTCATTAGTGTGGTAGGTGGACTAGTATACAAGACAATTACAAAATTATAGTAAATATAAAACCTCCATAGGTAGATTTAATAGCCTCCCCATGGAGGTTTACTTTATTAAAGGATAGAATGTCTACTTAAGCAGTTTCTCCTCCATCTATAGGAATGTTTTGACCTGTTATATAAGAGGCTTCATTTGAGGCTAAGAAAGCAAAAAGGGCAGCTATTTCTTCAGGCTCTGCATGACGTTTTATAGGAATACCTTCATTTACTTCAGCAAACATTTCCTCTGTGTATTCAGCCTTTTGCATAGGAGTCATTACATATCCTGGAGAAAGAACATTTACCCTTAACCAAGGGGCGTATTCAAGAGCAATTGTTTTAGCCAGATTAATAACACCAGCCTTAGAGGCATTATAATCTGCATAATAAACATGGCCATCCATACCATTAGTTGATCCTGTAAAGAGAATAACTCCAGTTTTTTCTTTTATCATTCTTTTTATACTTTCCCTGGCACATAAAAACATGCCACCTAAATTTATATTAATAACTTTCTGCCATTGTTCATATGTAATCTCATGAAAGGATTTCCTAACACTTATACCTGCATTAGATATTAATATATCTACTCCGCCTAATAGTTCATCCACCTGTTCAAATGCATTAACTACACTTGATTCATTACTTACATCTACTAGTATTCCTTGTACATTTTTAAGTTCTAATAATACTTCATCTAGATTCTTTTTATTAACATCAAATATTACAACTTTAGCACCCTCATCTACAAATCTTTTAACAGTAGCCAATCCAATACCACTAGCACCACCTGTTATAACTACTCTTTTTCTCTTTAAATCTTCATACATGGCTTTTCCTCCCATACAAAATATTTTATATATTAAGTGTATATTCCTTAAAAGGTTCATATATGTATAAAAGAAGGATGACCATAAATGATATAATAAAAACAAATATAATTTTTTAGTGGTGATAATATGAGGATTGGGAAATTTGGACAGATAAATAATATTAGTAAAGATACAATAAGACACTATATGGATTTAGGCTTAATTGTACCAGAAAAGGTAGGGGGACAATATGACTTTGATGAGAGGTGTCAAAATAGTTTAAATAGAATTTTAGATCTAAAGGCTATGGGATTTACTCTGAATGAGATTAAGACCATATTTACCTTTAGAATATTAGGTAATCTCATTCCCTATGAGGAAGAAGAGTATTATAAAACTATTTTTATGAGCAAATATGAGAATGTTATAAAGGATATTGAAAACCTAACTAATATAAAAAATAGATTAAAGAAAAAGATAGATGAAATATCAAAAGAAAAGAGAAAAAAGAAGTTCACATTAGGTGTTCATATAAGTACATTGAATCTATTAAGATGCTTAAAATGTAATGGAAAATTAGTCATAGTAGATGGGAAAATAAAGGACAACCAGATAATAGATGGAAAGTTAAGATGTAATTGCAATGAAGAATATATTATTGAAGATGGCATACTAAAAATAGATGGATATTATAGAGAATCAGAATTGAATTTCTTGAGTGGTTATATTAGTGAGTACATAAATGTTACTGATTCAGATTACTTAGATAATGTATATAAGGGTATAAAATGGATAGATAAGAAAGTAGACTTTAATAATTTTAAGAGTAAAGTCATTTTAGAATTAGGTTCAGGGTTTGGATTTTATCTTAGAAATATATATAATAAGCTTTCAGATGACTGTGTGTATATAGCTGTAGATCATGACTTGACTCGCCATAGATTTCTTAAGAGTATCCTTGAAAGGGCAGAGTGTAGGAAGAATATTATTTTCCTATGTACGGATTTTTTACAAATACCTATAAAAAATAAATCAGTAGATATGTTAGTGGACTTTGCAGGAACTAGTAATTATAGTTTTGAGGAGGAAGAATTTTTACTAGAGCATATGGAAAAATATGCAAAGGACAATGGGTATTTAATTGGGAGTTATATTTTATTTAAGAACTTTAGCATGAATAGCCTTATAGGAGAGCAATATAGAAAGAACTTTGTAATGGAAAATGTAAAGGCTAATATACATAATATGGGATATAAGTGTATAGATGATAAAGTATCTGATTATGTAGAAGAGGGTGGCAAGTATGAAAGTTTCTTTGTAAAAGGTGAAAAGGTATATAATTATATATTTTATGGAAAAAGGTAGGGTTAACCCTACCTTTTATTTTAAGAGGTATGAAAAAAGTATGTGTAACCCTATTGTCATGGTGTCTAGCCAAAGGTTTAGAATGGACTTAAAGACAGGAGGGATTATATGAAATCAAAGGAATATTTTAATTTTATATTTTTTTCATTGGGAAAATTCATATCCATATTTGGAACTGCCATATATACCTTTGCCATAGGTCTATATGTATTAAAATTAACAGGATCAGGGTTAAATTTTGCTACTACCTTAGTATTGGGTATAATTCCAATAATTGTATTTAACCCTATTGGAGGGGTTATGGCAGATAGATTTAATAAAAAGAATATAGTTATTTTTATGGACATATTAAATGGAATTTTGTTCCTATGCCTATATTTTATCAGTAGAGTATATGGATTAAATCTCATAATGATCTATATAAGTACTTTTCTTACTAGAACATTTACCACTATCTTTGCAACAAGCTTTGAGGTGGCCATACCTAATATAGTATCAGATAAGAAACTAGTTAATATTAATTCTGCTAGTAAAATAATTGACTCCCTATCATCCATTATGGGTCCTCTAATAGGAGGAATTGTATTTGCCTTTATGGATATACACATGTTTATATTGTTAAATGGAATTTCTTTTATTCTCTCAGCCTTGTGTGAAATGTTAATTGATTTTAGGTACAACTACGTAAATAAAATTGAAGAAAAGAAAGACATTAGTCTAACAAAGGATATGAAAGAAGCCTTCATGTACATTAAATCTGAAAAGAATATTATAAATGTATTTGGATTGTTTATAGCCATTAACTTTTTTATCAGTGTCGCCATAACTGTGCCATTACCTTTTATAATAAACAATGTGTTAAAATTACCTTCTAAGAGTTTTGGAATAATAGAAGGTTCCTTTTCTATGGGAGTCATAATTGGAGCAATATTTGTTTATAAAATAATGGAGAAATTTGAATACAAAGAGATTTTAATGATTATGAGTATTTCCTTGTCCATAAACATGATCTTAGTAGGAATTCCGGTTATAAGGCAGGTTCAATTAAGTGGAATTTTTTATTTAATATACTATACAACCATAATGATATTATTTGGAGTTACTATTTCATTTATAGATATACCTTTTATTTGTATGACCCAGAAGTATATACCAGACGAAATAAGGGGAAGGGTTCTTAGCATAGTGATAAGTGTAGGAAAAGTTATTGCCCCCATAGGCTTAATATTATCTGGAATTTTATTAAATAAAATACAACCATATGTATTGCCAATAGGAGGGGGATTATTATTATTAACATTTAACTTAGTAATCCTAAATAAGTCTAAGATAAAATACGAAGTAAGGACTCACAAATCTTAATTATAATTATTATATCCATTGAAGATAAAGGACTTATATTTTGTAAGTCCTTTATCTTTATTTATTAATGATTACACTAATGTAAGGACTATAGGTTCCTTTTCTGTAACCACAATTGTGTGCTCAAATTGGGCAACAAAACTTCCATCAGGAGTCTTTAAAGTCCAACCATCCTTTTGTTCTATAGCATACTCTGCCCTTGTGGAAATAAAGGTTTCTAAGGCTAATACCATACCTTTTTTTAAAACCCTATGGTCATGTTTATCGTAGTAATTTAATATGAGGTTTGGTGAATCATGGAGGACCTTTCCAATACCATGGCCAGCCAAGTTTTTAATTACTGTAAAGGAGTGTTTTCTTGCTTCATTGTGAATGGCCTTTCCAATTTCATTAATTTTAACCCCAGCCTTTGATGTTTTTATGGCTTTATCTAAAGCAGACCTAGAGCAATCAATTAAATTTTTCTTGATAGAAGATATGGACCCAACAGGAATTGTGGCACCCGTATCAGAAAAATATCCGTCTAATTCTGCCGATATATCAATGTTAATTATATCTCCTTCTTTTATAATTCTTGAACTTGGTATTCCATGGGCTGCCACATCATTTAGGCTTATACATGTGCTTCCAGGAAAGTTATATTCATATTTAGGAGCAGATCTTGCTCCATACTTTAAAAGAACTTCTTCACCAATAGTATCAAGTTCGATGGTACTAATACCAGGCTTAATTGCTTTGATCATTTCTTCTCTTGCTAATGCAACAATCCTTCCAATTTTTCTTAAAGCAATTAAATCCGTTTTTGAAGCTACTAACATATTCTGATCCTCCTGATATTTGACTAACTTAAATTCATAAGTCTTATTCTATCATATGATTTATTGTTTACTAAGATGAAAAGATATAAGTAAGATTAATAATTGGAAAAGATATCTTATTTTTATGTTTTTATTGACAGATAATATGTATGATGATAGGATTATATCATGAAACGATATCGCAAAACGATATCGAATGGTGATACACTTTGATAAAGGGGAATGTTTATGAAAGATAAGATATTAAGAAAACTATTTTTAGGATTTATGCAAATACACATATTGTACCATGCTAAGAAGGAACCTATATATGGGACTTGGATGATGAATGAATTAAAAGAACATGGATATAAAATAAGTCCTGGTACTTTATATCCCATGTTAAGCAGAATGGAAAAGGAAGGATTATTAATAAAGGAAGAAAAGAATGTTGATGGTAGAATAGTAAAGTTTTATACAACCACAATACTAGGAGAAGAAGTTTTAGTCGAAGCTAGAGAAAAGGCAATGGAATTGACTGGTGAAGTAAAGGAGAAGGGTGATAATATTGATTCAATTTAAAAATATAGGTGTAAGTTTTGATGGGAAAACTGTATTTAAAGATTTTAATATGCACATAAGAAAGGGTGAAAAAATACTATTAAATGCTCCTTCAGGTAAGGGGAAATCTACCTTATTTAAATTACTTTTAGGTTTTAATAAGCCTGATAAGGGCGAGATAATACTGGATGGTAAGAATCTAGAAAAAAATAATATTATGTATTTTCGTAAGAATATAGCTTATGTAAGTCAAGATGTGGATTTAAGAAATGATAAAGTATGGGACTTGATCCTTGAAATATTTTCATACAAGAGCAATAGACATATAAAAATTACTAAAGATAAGGTTTTGAATATTCTTAGATACTTTAACTTTTCAGAAGATATTATGGAAAAGAAAGTAAGTCAACTTTCAGGAGGAGAAAGACAAAGATTAGGTCTGGTCATATGTATATTTATGGATAGAGATATATGGCTTTTAGATGAAGTGACATCTGGACTAGATAAGGAAATGAAAGAAAAGGTAGTAGACTATGTATTAAAGCAGGATAAAACTGTATTAATAATCTCTCATGATAGAGTTTGGAATAAAAGTAATCTAGTTAGAATAAAGGAGTGGTAGTAATATGGGTACAAATGAAGTATCTTATTTGTCAATGTTAAGTCTAGTAGTATTAATGATTCCTGTAATTATATTAAATCGTAAATTAAATATACCCATAAATAAAAAAATATTTTATTCCGTAGGAAGGATGGTAATACAACTTGCCTTGGTAGGAATCTTTCTTCAATATATTTTTAATATTAATAATTCTATTATAAACTTTGCATACTTAGTTTTTATGATAGGTGTAGCTAGCGTTACATCCATCAGAAGCTGCGGATTTAATACTAAAAAATTTATTGCTCCATTGTTTTTTGCCTTCATAATTCCCAATGTAATAATATTATTATTTTTTAATACCTTTGTTATAAGGTTAGATAATATATTTAGTGCCCAATATCTGATTCCTATTGCAGGAATGCTATTAGGTAATAGTTTAAAAGGTAATATAATATGTATAAATAATTTTTACAAGGCCATAAAGGAAAATGAAAAAGAGTATTTTTATACTTTAAGCCTTAGTGGAAGTAACATAGAGGCTTTGATACCTTATTTCAGAAATGCCGTGTCAGCTTCAGTAAATCCTATTATGGCAGCTATTGAGACTATTGGATTAGTATCTTTACCTGGAATGATGACAGGACAAATTTTAGGAGGGGCTATTCCACTAACGGCAATAAAATATCAAGCAGCCATAATGGTGGCCATTTTAATATGCAGATACTTTAGTGCAATTTTATCCATAATATTAATGTCATTTAAAGCTTTTGATGATTATGATGTTTTAATAGTTTAGTATTAATAGTATATACAATAAAAGCTACCTTTGAATTATAGTTATTTTATAAATTGAAAGGTAGCTTTATTATCTTCTAAATCTTAATCATGAAACTTTCCTAAATTACAAGTATCTTACTAAACTTACTCCTAAGAAAAATCCTGAACCAAAACCTAGAACTATACCAAGTTCTCCTGAATTTTTTATATAGTTTTCTTCCTCTGCTAATGAATACAATCTATTTAATCCAGCTGGCACACTGGCACAAGACATATTTCCACAAGTGTTATATATTTCAACGGAAGGTTTCATCTGATCATCATTTAAATCGAATAATTTTTTAACTCCTGCTAAAATTTTCTTTCCACCTGAATGCATTACCCAATGCTTAACTTCATTTTTATCAATATTGTGTTTTTCAAGTAAAGAAGTGACTAATTTTTGAATATGAGGTGAAATCTTTTCAAGAAGTTTTTCATCAATGTGTACTTCACTATTTGTCATGGTCATGCTATCGCTATAATGAGTTAAAACCTGAGTATCTAAAACATGTATTTTATTATTTTCAAAGGAATCATCTTTAGTAACTAAAGCAGCAGCAGCCCCGTCACCAAATATGGTCAATCCTATTAACTTTCCATCATTATTAGGATCTATATTATCCATGAATGAATTAGTTTGTGCTTCACAACATACTACTAATACATTCTTCATATTCTCATCCTTTAATAGGGACTTAGACATATTAATAGCTGCAAGAAAGGCTCCACAACCTAGACCATATATAGGGTAGTTATGAATGTCTTTTCTAAAGTCTATTCTAGAGAATAATCTACTACTTAGTCCAGGTACTTGTTGATCACTTGAGTTACAGCAAGTGATAACACAGTCTATATCTTGTGGACTAATATTATTATTTTTGAATAGCTTTTCAATAGATTTAAAACACATTTCAGTCATGGCTTCATTTACTTTCTTTTCATTGAAATCAAAGGTGGTGAACTTCTTACTTACTCCACCCTTTCTAAATAAAACCTTAAGCTTACGAGAATCCCTTAATCCTAAAAGATCCATCATTTCCTCATTGTTGTAAATCTCTAATTCTGGAAAGCCTACCTCTGGTTTAATTACATAAGTTTCCATGTGCTATTCCCCCTGTTTATTATTTTTATATTTTTAGAATTCGTAGGAAATTATACACTCCCCCAAGTGTTAAAAACATAATTCCCATACTTTCATTTCATAAAAGCCTAATAAGATTTTCCTATAAGCTTTACCTTAAACGCAAACTCTAATTTGAAATATCTAGTAAATTATGCAATATTTTTACAGAAAATGTTGAATTATATTTTACTATAAATAATGAAGAAAGTTAAGGGTGAAAAAAGCAAGAATGAGTCGAATTAAGAAAATTTTTAAAAATAGTTCTTATAGACTAGTCATTCTAAATTCTTTATGGATATAATAAATTTAAATTTGTATTTTTATTGTTTCAATAGGCATCGCAAAGTAAAAACTATATAAAGAAAAGAAGCATGATACATTAAAATAAATGGACTAATTTATTTCATTTTGTGATAGTATAGGTTTGTATGATTATTTAAGATAAAGCTTAGTTTTAGGAAAGGATTTAGTTATGGATAAAAAACGATTAGGAAATACTATAGCCATATGTTTAGTAACGGTTTTTATGGGACAAGGATATATAAGTCCATTTTCCCAATGGTTTAGATTTTCACTTGCCGTATTAGTGTTATCACTTTTATTAATATACTTTAAGGACCTATCAGTGGTGACTGTATCTGCGAGTATAGGGGTATTAATGTTCATATTTAGAGCATCACTGAATTTTATTGCTTATCCTGAAACCGCATTTCTCACAAACTTACTCAGTTACTTACCTGTGGTCGCATTTTATATTGTCTTTGGTTTTCTTTTTAAACTTCTTAATATAAGGGATAAGTTAGATGATTCTGCAGTTTTTATTATATCTTTATGGTTTTGTGATAGTACTAGTAATATTGCGGAAGCCATATTGTCATACTATTTTATGAACATTGATTTTGAGAAAGCTGTTATAGCCATTATATATGTGGGATTAATAAGATCCTGGATGACATGGGTTATTTACAAGATTATATTATATTCTAAGGATATATTTGAAATAGAACAAAAGGAAAAGAAGTTTAGGGAGTTGTTATTGTTCACGGCAAAACTTAAGACTGAATTATTTTTCTTAAAAAAATCCATGATAGACATTGAAGATATGATGGAACAGAGTTATGATTTATATGAAAGACTTGAAGAACCACAATTAAGGGATATGGCTTTAAACATTTCTAAAAACATACATGAAATCAAAAAGGATTATATTCGAGTGGTAGCAGGTATGGAAAATACACTGCTAAGTGAAAAGACAAATCTACACATGTCTGTGGAAGACATATTTAAAATAATTAAGGATGCCACATATAAATTAATAAAGTTTAAGAATGTGGATATTTCTGTGAAATTTCAAACTCAAAGTAATTTTCAAATGGATGACTATTATCATTTGATTTCTGTTTTAAATAATCTCATAACTAACTCTATCGAGGCCATAGAATCAACAGGTGAAATAATTGTTGAGGAATATGAAATGGATGGAAACCATGTATTTAGAGTTATTGATGATGGTCCTGGTATTGAGGAAGAAGATATGGAGTTAATATTTGAGCCTGGTTTTACTAATAAATACGATAAAACAACGGGCAAAATGTCCACAGGGATAGGTTTATCCCATGTTAAAAATATAGTGGAAAATCATTTCGGGGGTACAATAGAGGTTAATAATAGGGAAAGTTCAAAAACAATATTTGAAATAAAAATTCCAGTTACGAATATTGAGGGGAGTGCATAATCAATTGAATACAAGTTTCTACATAGTTGAAGATGATAAAGTTGTGCAAAATATATTAAAGAGAATAATTGAAAAGAATGATTTGGGAGACATAATTGGTTCTAGTAATGATGGGGGAAAAGCTATAGAAGACATAAAAATACTTAAACCGGATATTGTTTTAGTTGATTTATTATTACCTACTGTAGATGGTATAAAGATAGTATCTAAGGTTAAAGAAACTCATGAAGATGTTACTTTTATCATGATATCTCAAGTGAGCTCAGAAGAGATGATATCTAAGGCATATAAAAATGGAATTGAGTTTTTCATAAGTAAGCCTATCAATGTAATAGAGGTTATAACTGTAATCGAAAAGATAAAGGAAAAGGTGAACATGAGTAAGGTAATTCAATCCTTTGAAGATGCCCTAAAGGGTATAAGAAGAATAGATCATGTACCTACAGAGAAAAAGAGTAAGGAACATAGTAATGAAGATAAAATAGAAAAGGTATTAGCCCAATTAGGTATTTTAGGTGAAGCAGGAGTAAAAGACATTATGGAGATTATCCTATGGATAATTGAACATATGGAAGAGGGTAAAAATAACTTACCTAAATATAAGTTATCTGATATATATAAGTATTTATGCGATAAATACAGTGAAGAAGAGGGCATATCTACAAATACTTCTGCCATAGAACAAAGGGTTAGGAGATCTTCAATAAAAGCCCTTAAGAATATAGCCAATATGGGGATTGAGAATCCTGAGAATGAAATCTTTGTTAAATATTCTAGTACTTTATTTAATTTTAAAGAAGTAAGAAATCAAATGAACTTTGCAAGGGGCGAATCAGACCAAAGTGGAAAGGTTAATATCAAGAAGTTCATAGAGGGAATTATAATAGATATAAAGGATGAGTAAACTAATTTATGAGGAGCTTCTAGAAGGTGAAGAACTACTGTGGCAAGGACAGCCCGTATTATATCCTATAAATAAAAAACTTAAGCCTCTTTTAATAGGATTATTGGTTATACTTTTTATGCCTGCCTTAATAATCTACATAATTGAACCTTTCATGGTAGCCATCTGGTTGGTGTCTATATTCTTTGGAGCTATAATTAGTATACCTATGATTTTTATTACTGAAAAAAGACGATATAATAGAAATCTTAATACATATTATGGAATAACTAATAAGAGAATAATAAAGATCATGGATTATAAGGACAAAAATATAGAGATTCTAAGGATTAATGGTATATTAAATTTAAATGTAATTATGAAAAAGAACAATACGGGAAACATAATCTTTGGAGATAGCAGTGTAGATTTCTATGGAAAATATAATGCTTTAACCTTCTATGATTTAGAAAATAGTGAAGAAGTCTATGCTTTGATTAAAAGCCTAATTAAATAAAATTTACGGTGAGCAACCACTGAAGGAATAAAAAAAGCCTTTGGTGGTTCTTTATTTTACTTTTCTTTCTATGATAAGATTAATATGGATTGGGAGTGTTTGGAAATTATAAGAATTTAAAATTACAGGAAAAGAAGGGGGAAACTAAATTGGAAACATTTTTTATGCCAGCAGCAGGTGCTATTATTGAGAAGGTAGCAGATGGAGTGTCACATATTTTAGTACAAGAGAGGTTTAATCCTAAAATACCAGAGGAATATGGTCTTATAGAAATACCAGCTGGTAGAATTAGAGCCTTTGAAAATATATTTGATGCTTTAAGAAGAGAAGTAAAAGAGGAGACAGGATTAACTCTTACTCATATACAGGGAGAAGATGAAGCCACAAGTTATGAATGCAATGGATATAATATTGTAAATTATACTCCCTTTTCCGTCACTCAAAATACAAAGGGCAATTATCCTATTATAGTTCAAGTGTTTATTTGCAAAGCTGAAGGTGAGCCTTTAAAGGAGACAGATGAATCTAGGAATGCACGGTGGATACCAATTAGGGAACTTCACCAGTTTTTAGAAAATGAAGATTATGCATTTTTCCCTATGAATATTATAACTTTGAAAAAATATTTAAAACTGAAAAAAGACCAGGGGGTCCTACTTTAAAGATACAATAAATTGTATTAATAAGATATAATCTAGATTAAAGAATAACGTAAGTTTTAATCATTTTTAATAGTTTATAAAAGTTAAATCTTTAATTTGGGGTTGAGAGAATGAAGAAAAAATTAATACTTATTACTCTAGAGGTAGAACCTAAAGAAAAATATACAAGAGATCTAAAGGATTTTTTTGAAGATTATTTAGAAGTGGAAGGCTATAGTATACGTGAAGGAATATATGAAAAAATACAAGGGGACTTGGCTTTAGTAACCTCTCCCATATTACCTGGTATTGCTCAAAAATATCTTTCAGAGGAAATAGAAATTATATATATGAATAGAACTTTTATGAAGGGAAGCTTAGATCCTTTGCATAATATACCAGAAGGTACGGAAGCTATGCTTGTAAATAATAATGACATAGGAACTATAGGAACTATATCCCTTTTATATGAAATGGGAATTAAGCATATAGATTTTAAACCTGTGTATCCTAATCTAGATAATATTCCTGACCTTAAGTATGCAGTAACTCCTGGACAGATGGCATATGTACCTAAAACTGTAGAAAAGGTTTTTGATATAGGCTGGCGAGTTATTGATATTTCAACTTTGATGAACATAATTACAAAGCTTGATATATTAAATGAAAGAATTGATGAAAAATTAGAAAGATATTTAAAAAATATTATTCCAATTAATCAAGGTTTTAATTTTATATTTGAAAATACAAATAAAATGAAAAATCAATTGAATGTTATTTTAGACGTGATTGATGATGGGGTTATGGTTGTAGATAAGGAATATAAGGTTTTACATTTAAATAAATCTATAGAAAAAATACTTGGCATCCAGGAACAAGATATTTTAAATAAAAATATAAAAGACTTAATAAAATCGTCATCTGTGTTAAATGAATTGGTAAAAGAAGATAATATACAAAATTATATAGTGAAATATAATCTAACAAATAAAAGTTTAATTGTTACAAAGAGACCTATAAAGACACATGGAAATATCTATGGTTATGTTTTGATTATCAAAGATAAGACGGAAATAGAAAATTTAGAGAGTCAATTGAGAAAACAACTAGTAGATAAGGGCCATGTGGCTAAATATCATTTTCAAGATATAATAGGTGTTAGTGAAAACTTAATAGAATGTAAGACTAAGGCAAAAAAAATCAGCAAAATTGATTCTCCTGTTTTAATTATTGGAGAAAGTGGAACAGGGAAAGAACTATTTGCCCAGTCTATACATAATTTTTCTAGGCGAAAAAATCAACCTTTTTTAGCAGTAAATTGTGCCACTTTATCATCTGATCTATTAGAAAGTGAATTGTTTGGATATGAGGAAGGGGCCTTTACTGGAGCTAAGAGGGGTGGTAAAAAAGGCCTTTTTGAACTAGCACATAAAGGTAGTTTATTTTTAGATGAGATTGGAGAATTACCTGTGGACACTCAGGTTAAACTTTTGAGGGTATTACAGGAAAAAGAGGTAATGAGGATGGGTGGTATACGTGTTATTCCTGTAGATGTAAGGGTTATTGCAGCAACCAATAGGAATTTAAGGGAATTAATGGAAAAGGGGAAATTTAGAAGTGATTTGTATTATAGATTAAATGTATTACCCTTATATTTGCCTCCTCTACGAGAGAGGAAGGACGATATTCTTTACTTGATAAAGGATATTTTAAATGAAATATCTATGGGCAATAAACAAATTCATACTGAACTTTTACATATATTAAAGAACAATTATTGGGGTGGAAATATAAGAGAATTGAGAAATTGTATAGAATATATGGCATACATGGGGGACGAAGTATTAACCATAAGGGACCTTCCTCCAGATTTCAGTAAATCAGATTGCTCAAATGAAAAAATAGAAGAAGAATGGTTATTTTCTCAACTACATATGGAAGATAATAATATAGCAAAAGAAATATTAAGTATTTTAAAATATAAGAATGCTGGAAGAAGGGCCATATACGATGAACTAATTGAAAGGAATTATAACATATCGGAACATAAAATTAGAAACATAATGGATTTTTTAAATTCTAATGAGTATATAACATATGGTAAAGGTAGAAAGGGTTCTTTCTTAACTCATAAGGGAAAAGAAGTTACGAGAAAAATTAAATAATGGGATGTTAATGGGATGGTATAAGGGTGAAAAAACTAATACCATCCCGTTTTTGCTATGTTTTAAATCTTTTATCACCTAATAAATAAAATTTTTTTTTGTCTAAGACATATTAATTAGTAAAAGAAATTCCTAGGCTGTAGAAATTTTTTTAATTAGATTATTCAATTAGTATATCCATATTAAAGCTGTTGGTATAAATATTGCTTTTCTAAGTTAGTGAAATATTTCATACAAAGGGAGGTGATAGATATGCCAAATGAAGAATATGTAAAAGAAGTATTTGATTATCTTCATTCAATACCTGAAACAGGACTTAATGAATTTAAAACCTCACAATTTATTGGAAATGAATTAAAAAGATTTGGATATGAGGTTATAGAGAATATTGGACAAACGGGAATAGTTGCAATAATGAGGGGTTCAGAAGATGGGGTATGCTTAGGTGTAAGAGCGGATATGGATGCACTTGAGTTCGAAATGGAAGGAAAAAAGACAAATATTCATGCTTGTGGACATGATGCAAATTGTACCATGGTATTAGGAGCAGCAAAGGAAATATCTGAAAAGGGTATATTAAAAGGAATAATAATGTTCATATTTCAACCGGCTGAAGAAATATCAAAGGGAGCAAAGCTGATTTGTGAATCCAATATACTTCATGACGTAGACGAATTAGTAGGAATACATCTTAGACCAATTGAAGAGGCTAAATTAGGCGAAGGGACTCCGGCCCTATATCATGGGGCTTCAAATGCAATAAATGTGGAGATATTTGGATTAGAATCCCATGGAGCAAGACCCCATTTGGGGATAAATGCCATAGACGCTGCTTCCTTATGTATTAATGCAATTAATTCAGTAAGGGTTGATCCTAGAATTGCCCATTCTGCTAAAGTTACTAAAATAAGTTCATCTGGCTCAGCTCATAACATAATTCCTAGCAAGGTAAGCATGACCCTTGATGTAAGGGCTCAAAATAACCAGACGATGGATAAATTGATAGAAGCCATTAAAAGGGCTGTTTCCATGAGTGCTCAATCAATTGGTGCAAAGGCTAAGATAGAAGTTCCAGCAGGTGTTATAGCAGCTGAATATGACAGGGGGATGATTGAATCTGCTAAAGAATCTATAATAGAGGTACTAGGAAGTTCTCTAGATCCTATTGTTACTCCTGGGGGAGAAGATTTTCATTACTATAATAAGGCTCTTAATATAAAGTCCACCTACATAGGATTAGGTGCTGATTTAGTTCCTGGATTGCATCATCCACAGATGGCCTTTGATTTAAAGGCATTAGAGTATGGCAAGGATATTATAATTAAATTTATAGAAAAAAGATTAGGATAATTATGTTATTAAAAGTTTAAATTAAGGAGGTTATTTTATGGCGAATTCCATTACTTCAAACAAAAATAAGAAAAAGTTTAAGATTCCAAATACATATACATTGATTATGTTATTTGTTATAATTGCAGTTCTTTTAACTTATATTATACCTGCTGGCCAATATGAAATGGTTAAAGATGACGTAACAGGAAAGACTTTAATTGATCCTAATTCATTCCACTTTGTTGAAAAAAATCCAGTAGGAATAATGGGCTTTTTACTATCAATAACAAATGGTATGACAGGTGCGGCGTCAATAATATTTTTAGTATTTTTAGTAGGAGGATATTTTCAGATTGTAAATGATACGGGAGCTATTGATTCTGCTATAAACTTATCTATTAATAAATTAAAGGATAAAGCTCTTTTGGTTATTCCTATCATTATGGCTCTAATGTCTGTACTAGGGGCATTAGGTATAATAGTAAATGCAGCCATTGCATTTATACCAATTGGAGTAGCATTAGCTAAAAAGTTAAAATTAGATCCAGTTGTTGGAATATCTATTATGTATCTTGGTGCCTATTCAGGCTTCACATCTAGCCCTATGGGTCCATTTAATACTGTATTAGGTCAAACAATTGCAGGTATCCCTATAATGTCTGGATTTGGATTTAGATCTATAGTGTGGGCTGCAATTTTCTTAGTAACACTATGGTATACAATTTCTTATTCCAAAAAGCTTCAAAAGGATATTAATGATAGTGTATTAGATAAAATAGAATGGTCTGATAAAGAAGGCGCAGAAGATGAACCTAGTGAGTTTAACTTTAGACATGGTTTGATTTTATTAGTTTTAACAGCTGGATTTGCACTTTATGCATATGGATCATTTAAACTAAAATGGAAACTTAATTATCTAAGTGCTATTATGCTAGCAGTTGCATTAATAAGTGGATTTATAGGAAAGATGCATCCAGATGATATGGCAAAATCTTTTATATCTGGATGTAAAAGCATGGTTTATGGAGCACTAGTTATTGGTTTTGCTAAGGCAATTACAATAGTTTTAACGGATGGAAAGGTAATACATTCAATCATTTATTATATGTCCATGCCATTATCTAAGGTACCGCCTACCATTTCTAGTATACTAATGTTTTATATAAACTTAATTTTCAACTTCTTTGTTCCATCTGGTTCAGGGCAAGCAATGGTTGTTATGCCTTTAATGGCACCTATGGCCGATGTGGTTAATGTAACTAGACAGGTTGCAGTTTCTGCATATCAATATGGAGACGGATTTTCAAATACCATAATTCCTACGTCAGGAGTTTTAATGGCTACATTAGGTGTAGCAAAAGTTCCCTATGAAAAATGGGTAAAATTTATGTTACCATTATTTGGCCTTTGGGTGTTAATAGGTACTTTAGCAGTTGCAATTGGTACAATGATTGGATGGTCGTAACGATTGATTGAGAAGTATAATAGTAAGAAGAGGATAGTTAATCAATCCTCTCCTTACTATTTATTATAATGAAGCTTCTTTTCTCCTATTATTAACTTTTTCTAAAAATGTTTCAATTAAACTATATATAACAGGGATTACAACCATTGTTAAAAAGGTTGATACAATCAATCCTGCCATGAGAGATACTGCCATGGGTGCAAATAAACTACTACCTGAGAGTGCTAATGGTACAAGGCCCATAATTGTAGTAGCTGCACTAAGGACAATGGCATTAAATCTTTTGTCAACAGAATCAATACAAGCATGATCTATATCATATCCTCCTTTTCTTGCATCATTAATATATTCTATCAATAATATACCATTTTTAACAACTAGCCCAATTAAAGCAATAATTCCTAAGAAGGCTGTTAGGGACAGTGGTTGATTAAATAAATATAGGCCAATTATACAACCTATTAATGACAAGGGTACTGTCATCATAATAACAATAGGCTGAATAAACGAATCAAATTGAATGAAGAGAATTACATAAATAAGGAATATGGCTAGACCTGCCAATAGAATAACATTTCCAAAAGTATCTGCAATATCTTCTCTTTCGCCTTTAAATTGAATATTTACTCCTGAGATATCCAATTTAGGTAAAAGTTCAGTTTCAATAATATTTGCTATTTCAGATGAATTATACCCTGGTAGCACATCACTCTTAATTTGTATTGTTAATTTTCTTTTAAATCGATTTACCTGATCCAATTTTGATTCATATGTAACCTGGCCATATTGTTTAATTGGTACTTTCTTACCAGTAATTGAAGATTTAATTTGCAGATTTTCAAGGTCTTCAATCTTATTCATTGGACTTTTTACTAAAATATCATATTCTTTACCATCTTTTCTATAAACAGATGCCTCTGCACCATATAATGCAATATTCACTTGTCTTTGAATATCATACTTTGAAATGCCTAAATTAGTAGCTTTATTACCATCTATTTTTACAAGATATTGTAAAGTTTTATCGTTCATATTATGGCGTACATTTGTTGTTCCCTCAATCTTTTTGATTTCATTTCTTATTAAATCTGATACTTCTTTGATTCTCTCTACACTTTCTCCTGAAACATTTAATCTTATTTTAGCTCCTGGTTCAGCAAGTGCCAATAATTGTACACTGAAATTACCACTAGGAATATTTTCATCTAAAAGAGTTTGTATATGACTTGACAACTCACTATTAGTATTAAATTTTCTATCTTTCTCATCTCCTAAATCAAATTTACATACCATTTGAGCAAAATCATTTGATGGCGTAGGAGGATTTAAGGTTACATAAAATTTTGGCATACCCGTTCCTATGGAAACTGTATAACTAGTAATCTCCTTTTCCTTTGATAAAAGATTTACTACTTGGTCAGTTAATTTTTCTGTCGTCTCAATATCCCCTGATTTTTCTGAGGTAATATCTATATAAAGTATATTTTTATCGGCAAATGGAAAAAATTCTTGGGGTAGTACAGGCATAACAAACTGTATAACTAAGATTAATGTAATAAATGTAACAGAAGTAACTGTAATTTTTCTCTTCAATCCAATTACCAATAAATTTTTGAAAAATACTCTAAGCCAACCCTCCTTTTCATTTTTCTTATTGCTCTTTTTAAAGAATATAGTAGCCATCGCTGGTGTTATAAACATTGAAACAATGTATGCTGCAATGATAGAAATAATCAATACCTGAGGAATCGACTTTAAAAAATCTCCAGCAGCTCCTGGTATTCCTAAAAGGGGAGAAAAGGCAGCTACAGTCGTAAGGGTTGCTGTAAATATTGGTACGGCTGACATACTGGTTCCTTTAAAAGAAGCTTCTATTCTTTCTTCTCCTCCATCAATTCTTACCTGAATGGTGTCACTAATAACAATGGCATTATCAACTAAAACTCCCAACGCAACAATAAGGGCTGTCAAAGACATTTGATGTATATATATTTTCATTGCATACATAACTATGAAAGTCATGAGTATAGACATGGGAATAGCGGCTGAAACAACTACTGCATTCCTCATACCCATTCCTAAAAATACTACAATAATTACAAGTATAATCCCTTCAACAAGATTTATCATGAAATCATTGGTTGATTTACTTACAGAATCAGGCTGATAAACGACTTCCTCTACAATGAGATCTTCAGGAAGGGTGGATTTTACATTATCAATAGCCTTTCGTACATCTTTTCCAATGATGACCACATTCTTACCCTTTTGAAAAAATCCTGTAAGCAATACGGCATTTTTCCCATTTTGCTTATACTTTTGAACATCTTCTGGGTTTTCCATAACTATATGTGCTATATCAGATAGTTTTGTTACAACTCCCGTTTGAGGAGATATACCTATGATTGTATCTTTTACATCTTGTAAGGATGTATAAATTCCAGAGGTTTTTACTTTTATCTTTCCGCTTTCTGTTTTTATGCTTCCTGACGGAATTTCAATATTTTGGCTTCGGAGGATATTATATATATCCTCAAAGGATATACCTAATTGATTCATTTTAGCCATATCTATCTTTACTTTTAATTGTTTTTTTAATTCACCTTCTATTGTAAACTTTGATATTCCGTCAATATCCATTAGTTTATCTTTAAATTGTTTTCCGAAGGATGCAAGCTGTTCATAAGAATATTTTTCTCCCGATAAGCTGATAATGATTCCAGCTGTTTTCACCAAATCCGTATTAACCTCACTAGGTAAGCATCCCTTTGGCAATTCACTACTTACGTCAGCAACTGCATTTCTAACATCTTGCATTGCTTTGTCATTATTTGTACCATTAAAAAAAGATATCACTACAATAGATACGCTATCGTTAGATATACTCTCGGTTTCTTTACACCCTTCAAGCTGTGCCAGTTTATCTTCTATTTTTTTACTTACTAAATCATTCACATCTTTTGGAGATGCTCCAGGATAAGGAGTTACAACCATTGCATAGGGAGCAGCCACATCTGGGCTCTCTTGTCTTGGCAACAAGTGATATGACAAAGCTCCCATAACAGCAATGATAACAGATAAAAACAGTGTAACTCTTCTTTTCTGGATTAATACTTTTATTAAACTACTCATAAAACCCCCCCTATTTTGTAATATTAACCTTTAGTCCGTCATTTAAATTTTTCATTCCACTTACTACTAAAAATTCTCCGTCTTTTACGCCATTAATCATAACGTGATCTTTATTAATATTACCTAATTGTACGGTTCTTTTATAAACTCTATTTTCTTTTACAATATATACATAATTTTCTCCATCAGACATAATAGATGCAATTGGTATCCATACACCTTTTTCCATGCCCACATTGAGCTCAACCTGTGCAATAGATCCTAATTTAAAGTGCTTCTCATTTACAGTAATTTCACCTTTGTATGTTCTTGTATCCTCATCTGGAGCTTCAGCTATATTTGTTATTACTCCATTTACTTTCTCTCCGTCTACATGGCTGATAGCTTTTGTTCCAAGTTTAATTTTCTTTAGATCCTTTTGAGCAATGCCTATGTTTATGATCTGTTCTTTACTTCTAACAATGGCAACGGGATTTCCCTCAGGAGCAAGCTCTCTTTCTTTATAGAGAGTGTCTACTACACTTCCTGTTATTGTTGCATAAATAGTTGAATCATCAAGTAAGCTTAACTTATATTCATAATCTGTCTTTGCTACCTCATATTGAGATTTTGCTTGATTATAAGTAGTTTCTGACATATCCATTTTTAACTTTATTTGATCATATTCATTTTTAGATATGGTTGCACCATCATATAATTTTTTCATCTTACTAAAATAATCTTTGTCATAGATATAGGAATCTTTAGCCTTTTTTATATTAAATTGTGCAGTGTCTAATGTGGATTTTGCAGCATCTACTTGGAATTTTAAATCTTGTGTATCAAGCTGAACTAATTTATCTCCTTCTTTTACCTTATCTCCCTTTTCAACAAAAACTCTTCCAATTTTTCCAGACGTTTTAAAGCTGTACTTTATAATGTCTTTAGCATCTACTGTTCCAATATAACTTAGGAAAACAGAATTCTCACTTTGTTGTATTTTTTCAACTTTTACTGCTTTTACTTTTTCTTTTACTGTAGTTCCTTCAGCTTTTGAACATGCTACTAGTAATAAAAGTGTGCTAATCATAAGTAATAGGACTAAAAATTTTTTCATAATCATCTCCCTTTCTTTATATACATGTGAATTGATTTATTCAAAAATAAATAGATGAATCTACAAATTTCAACTTTTTTAAAACTCTTTAACTAATAAATACAATTCAATGATTTAAATTCATTCCATAATGTTATTTGCTAATATCTTCTAGTGACTAATTTTAAGTATATAAGTTTTTAAAATTAGAATCATTCACCATTTTGTTGAACACATATAACAATTTTGTGGAATATATGAAAGAATTTTGTCCAAATACTTATCTTGATTTTTGCGCAACAAAAAACGCCCTATTTTGGGCGAAAATTATAGTTATTCATATAATTTTTCTAATGTAATTAGGGTGACGCCGTGAGGTTTTAATTTAATAGATAAATCCTTATTGCTTTTTTCTGTACAGTCAAAGGTCACCTTTGGAAAAACAATTCTATTTAGGAATTTTTCTTCCTTTTGAGATAATTCTTTTGGCTGACCCATAGCTGTCCAATGGTCAAATATGGATCCATGTTTCTCGTTTAATTCATATCTTGTAATCTTATACTTTCCCATTAAATTTCTTATATATAGAAATATTTCTTTTTCGTCTTTTATTCTGAAAAAAGAATGTTTTTCAAACTTTTCTTCTATATGTTTCTTCTTATTTTCCTCATAATCATATAAAAGAATTTGAAAATCATTATTTTTTTTAGTAATAATATACCCTTTTTCTTTTTCTATCATTTCATTTCCTAAACGTGATAGTAAGTAATAGGCGTAGTAGGAAGCTTTTTTCAGTCCATTAATAGTCATAAGTCCGTTTTCGCCATGGAAAATAGGATTATTTATTTTTTTATTAAAATCTATACTATCTACAGCTTTGATAAAATCTAATGGATTTTTTGAATGTATGGCACTATGTATAATATAGGGAGCCATATAAATCGTATCATATAGAAAGTTTTTGTTAAAATCAGGTATTTTCTCCTCTTTTATTTTTACTTTAGAAGAAATGGATTGAATTACTTTGATAATCTCTTCATAGCCTTTATCATTAGGAACTTCAAATATCCAACTTTCTATTTCTTTTAAACCATATTCTTTTATACAATGGAAAAGAAATCTATTAAAAAAATCAATATGTACATTAGATAAATGGACAAAATGCACACTTATAAAGGGTTTTATATTTATTTTCTGAAAGAAATTTAAAATTTCATCAATATGATTCCAATAAAAAATATGATTTCCATCTGTATCCTTGTGAAAAGCATCCATTTCTTCAAATAATCCAGAAAACTTTATACAATCAAAACGAATTTCTGTCTGCATTTCTTTTAGATAATTTTGATAATTAGTCATAAGGATTTTTTTCGCACTACCTAAATAAATATCTTTTTTCCATGTGTGATGAAAACTTCTTCCGTTTGAATCCGTATTAAGGTAAATAGTTTTAGTCTCTTTTATATATTTTTTTTTGCCTTTGTAGTCATGTAGATAGTTAGTTAAATTTTCTATTGCCACTGATAACTCTAATTCTTCATGTTTTTCAAAAGCTTTCTCTCTTTTATTCTTTTTCCTAAAATGTATAGGCGTATCATTATAGTACTTTGTAAAGTACTTATTTAAGTACCTTGGTGCAGAAAATCCACATTCTAAAGCAATTTGAGAAATTTTCTTATCTGTACCTAATAATAACTTTACAGCTTGGTCTACTCTAAGTGCAGTTATGATTTCTTGAAAGCTATAACCTGATTTTTCCTTAATATCATGAGATAAATAATATAAGCTTATATGCTCCTTTTTAGCAATTTCCTGCAAGCTTATTTTATTCATATAATTTTTTATTACATACTCAAAAATTCGTTCATATCTTTCTATTTGCATTTCATTTTTTATCTCACTAGCACGTATATAATCAAAATGCTCAACTAAATACTCTAATAATGCTTTTGTTAAATTCTGAATTTGATGTTCATTGCTGTTCTCGTATTCATTTATTGTAAATACTATTCGTGCTATATATTTACGTAAAATATGAAACTTTTCTTTATTGCCTTCTTCATTTTCAGGAGAGCAGCAATGAAAATAATACTCATTTATATTAGGATAATATTTTTTGAAGAATTTAGTATCTATTTGCAAAAATAAAAGCTGGTTTTCTTCTTCTGTTTGATGGATCCTATGTGTTTCACCTATGTTGTGAATAACCATATCATTTTCCTTTAGCCACCATGTTTCTGCACCTATACTAAGATGAATAGAACCCTTTAATACAAAGATTATTTCTATTCCATCATGCCAATGAATGATATCATTTATTATACGTTTTACGAATAGTCGAATAGGAAGGTCTTTGCGAGAGGTTAATAATTCATTACTCATGTAATCCTCCTTTTGTTATTCAAATGATTTTTCGTTTAAGTATATCATAATTTTTATTAGGTGCTAACAGAACATTTTATTACACTCTATTAATAATTTTAAACCTAATGGAGAGAAATGAAAATATTTTTAGAGGGTCCTTTGCCTTAAAAGATTATATTATCTTTTTTTACATTTTTTACATTAATGTTACATTTACTTTGAAAAAGAATATTTGCTGCCATATCATACTAATAATGATAATGGGTCTAAGATATTCCTATGAATGAAATATAAATTAGTGGGAAGTAATACTACCTAGACCTTGAAACTATCTAAAAGGGAGTGGACTTATGAAGTGTAGAAAAAGATTTATTAATCTATTGCCATTTATCGTAACTGCTTTTATTATGATAGCAGGATTAAGTGCTGTGACTACTGATGTTTATGCATCCTCAGGGGACATTAAAATAGTAGGAATAAAAGCATATAATGGAAAATATCTGGGAACAGAAAAGAGTGGAAAGGTAGAGGCGGATAGAAGGAAAGTTGAAAGGTGGGAGACCTTTGAGCTAATTTCTTTGGGCAATAATAAAATTGCAATAAGGGGATATAATGGGAAATATTTATGTGCAGAAGGTGGCGGAGGAAAGGATGTAGTTTTTAACCGAGATCAGATTAGAGAATGGGAGACCTTTCAATTAGTCTATGTAAGTCATGGGAAATATGCATTAAAGACATATAAGGGTAAATATGTATGTGCTGAAAATGGAGGCGGAGGAAAAGTAGTAGCAAATCGTGATAAGGTTGGAAAATGGGAGACCTTTGAATTTGTAAAAAGTGAGTTTGAACTACCCGACTTTGAATTTGAAGATGAAATAGCATTAATGGCTGAAAATGGGAAATATTTAACTGCAGAAGATGGCGGTGGAGAAGAAATCATCGCAAGTAGCAGCAGAATTAATAGTTGGCAGAAGTTTGAATTGATTCAGTCAAGAGATAATAAAGTAGCATTGAAAGTGCACAATGGAAAATATGTGGACGTTGAAGATAAAAAATCAGGCGAAATTGAAGCGGACAGCAGCAGAATTGATGATTCAACTAAGTTTCAAATTGTTTACTTAGGAAACAATAAGATAGCTCTTAAAGGATATAATGGAAAGTTCTTAGGTATTGAAGATGATGATAATGAGCTTATGGCCAATTATGATAAAATAAGCAGATGGTCTACCTTTAAATTAGTTAATATTTCAGATAAAGATTATAATTATGAAGAATTTAACTTAAGGGCAGAATCCAGTTATAATGGTATAAGTTTTCGTTGGAATGATTTAGATGAATCAAGAGTAATAGGATATAACCTCTATAGAGGAACTAGTAGGGGAAGGAAATCCAGTACTCCTATTACGGATTTTCCAATAGATGGTACATCCTACACTGATAAAAATGTAGAAGATGACACTACTTATTATTATATAATGAAAGCAGTTTTTAAAGATGGTTCCTTAAGCAAATCTTCAAATGAGGTGAAAGTAAGATCAGAATGGACAAATAATAAAAATAATAAAATAATACTTAAAGTAGGAAGTAAGTACATGACAGTGGATGGTAAGAGAAGAGAAATAGATCCTAGAAGAGGCACTAAAATGATTATTAAAAATGGAAGAACATTCCTACCTATAAGAGCATTTATAGAATCCATTGGTGGTAGAGTTTACTGGGATGGAAATAGGAAGGAAGTTAAAATTTTAGTAGATGATATGGACATTAGGCTTTGGATTGGTAGCAAAACGGCAAAGATTAATGGTAGGAAAAAATATAATGATGTGGCTCCATATATATCAGATTCTTCTAGAACCATGATTCCTCTAAGATTTATTGTTGAAAATTTAGGCTGTGATGTAAAATGGGATGGACCAACCCAGACGGTAGAAATAGAAGTTGATTAAAAATAAGTGTTAATAATAAATGAAAAAGAGATAAGTAGATACTTATCTCTTTTTCATTTATCAAATTTTTATATAAGTATTATAATTATATTTCATTGTCAGAAAAGGTTTAGGGAACTATAATTATAGATAGTATTAAAATTGAAAGGTAGAAAATGATGAATAATATAGGATTTAACAAATATGGAATTAACAAAGAAATAATAAGGGCATTAAATGTACTAGGATATGAAAAACCTATGGAAGTTCAATCTAAAGTAATTCCCCTAGTACTTGAAGGAAAAGATTTAATAGTAAAATCTCAAACGGGTAGTGGAAAAACAGGAGCCTTTGCCATCCCCCTTTGTGAGAAAATTGAACTTGAGACTAATAAACCTCAGGCACTAGTTTTAACACCTACTAGGGAGTTGGCAGTGCAAGTTAGTGATGAAATTACTAATATAGGAAAGTTTAAAAAAATTAGAAGTGTGAAAGTATATGGAAAACAACCTATACAAATGCAAATAAGACAATTAAAACAAAGGGTTCATGTGGTAGTGGGAACTCCTGGAAGAATTAGTGATCATATAAAGAGAAAAACTATTAAACTAGAAGATTTAAAATATCTAGTTATAGACGAAGCAGATGAACTTTTAAACAGAGGTTTCATAGACCAAGTGGAAGATATTATAAAAAAGCTTCCCCATGATAGAAAAACCTTACTTTTTTCTGCAACTATGCCTGAAAAAATAAGGGAAATATGCTCAAAATATATGATAAGCCCAGAACAAATCCAGATAGAATCGAAAAATCCAACTACTAAAAAGATTAAACAGGCCTTTTATGAAGTAGAAGAGAGGGATAAAGTTTCACTACTGAAGAATATTATAAATGAAGAGGAACCAGAAAGTTGTATTATATTTTGTAATACGAGACAAGGGGTTGAAAAGTTAACTAACAAATTAAAAAGACAGGGATATTATTGTGAAGCACTCCATGGAGGCATGCATCAGAATATTAGACTTAGGACCATATCTAAGTTTAAGATGGGACAATTTAATTTTTTAGTAGCTACAGATCTGGCAGGTAGAGGAATTCACGTGGATAGTTTATCCCTAGTTATTAACTATAATGTGCCCTTTGAAAATGAAGCCTATGTACATAGAATAGGAAGAACTGGACGAGTAGAGGAAAAGGGCATAGCCATATCATTAGTATCATCTAATGAGGAAGAGAGATTTAATGAACTTAAAGAGTATTTAAACTATGAAATACCAAAGGGAAAGATGAACAATAAAAAGCCTAAAGTAATGAACGAGAAGTTAAAGAAAAAGCCTAAAATCCAAAGGGATGTGGCAGAAAACTTTAATAAGGATATTACAAGGATACGTATAAATGTAGGAAGTAAGAAAAAAATTAGATCAGGAGATATATTAGGAGCCCTTACTAATATTAAGGGAGTAAGTGGAGAAGACATTGGTATTATTGATATTCAAGATACCTGTTCATATATAGAAATATTCAACAAAAAAGGGGATATGATCTGGAAGGCACTCCAAAATAATAAAATAAAAGGAAAGAATATAAGTGCTAAAAAGATTAGAATTAGACGTAGCACAAATAGATTTTAGAATATGTATTAAGGGGCTCTTTCACAATAAAATGTGAGAGAGCCCCTTAATTATAATAAGCTAAAGTTTTTAATATTTACCTACATAATCCCATCCCATTGGAATGCCTTTCTCTCCTGGTTTCCAGTTAGCTGGTACTCCTAACCCAGTTTTTGAGTTGTACTGTAAACCTTGTATAATTCTTAAAATTTCGTATATGTTTCTCCCAACAACTTGTGGATTAACTAAATAAGCTTGTAGATTTCCATCAGGATCTATTATGAAGGCGCCTCTATATGCAAATCCTCCTTTTTTATTTACAACTCCATACTTTTTAGATACTTCTTTAGACCTATCAGACAGGAGCGGATAATTTATTTTTTTTCCAGAAGGTGATGTTTGCATAAAAATCTTATGAGAGTAGATACTATCCGTACTAATGGCTAGTACTTGTGTATTTAAAGCTTGAAAATTTTTATATGAGTCAGCAACTGCTGCTAATTCAGTAGGTCAAACAAATGTAAAATCTGAACCATAGAAAAATACTACTACCCATTTACGCTTATAGTCCGATAATGAAACCATCTTAGGCTGCCCATTAACAATACCCTGTAATGTAAATCCAGGTGCAGGATCACCCAAATTAAAAGCTCTATAATATTTTTTATCCTTAGTAGGTACATGAGAGTCGTGCGCATTAATTGAATTTGTATATATGTCCTGATTCATGGAATATAAATATGGATTATACATTTACCTAATACCCCCTTAGTATTAGTATATTATCCTTGTCTTTCTTTGTTACAGGATAAATTTTAAATAGGTCAACAGTAACTAATACATGTGAAACCTTATACAATACTTAAATTTATGTATGAATACTTCATAAGGGAAATAAATATATATTAATAAATTTTTAATGTAATAGGGGGGAGAATTATGGGCAATAGGCATATGATAGAGTTAATATTACAATTGGGGATGGCTTTATTTTGGACTATAACATATATACTTATTATAAGAAAAGGGTTTAAGGATAGAGCACATGGAATGCCTATGGTTGCACTCTGCGCCAATATTTGCTGGGAGTTTATATTTTCTTTCATATATCCGGCAGAGGGGATACAACTTATTGTGAACATAGTATGGTTTTCATTAGATTGTGTTATTGTACTGCAATTTTTCATCTTTGGATGGAAAGAGTTTAAAAAATATACGCCACTGAGATATTTTTACCCCACATTTATATTTGGACTAATTTTAAGCTTTTTTATAATTGTTGCCATATCAAGGGAGTTTAATGATTTCAGAGGAAAGTATGCTGCCTTTAGTCAAAATTTCATCATGTCTGCATTGTTCATATCATTGATTCTTAAGAGGGGAAATTTAAAAGGCCAATCACTATATATAGGGATTTGTAAAATGGTAGGAAGTTTATGTGCATCTATCATAGCCTTTGCCTATTATAGGTCTCCATTAGTAATGGTTTTAGCCACGAGCATTTTTCTACTAGATTTAATTTATATAGGTTGTTTATGTAAAGTTTCATCAAAAAATAAAACTAGTACATGGACAAATACATAGTAAATACAATGAAATTAAAAAAACTGGGTTAAAGAAGAGTGCTTCTTACCCAGTTTTATTTTGAAAATTTATATCCATTATTAATATTTATTAAATCTCTAAATATAGAAGCTGCAGCTGGGGTAACTCCAGAAGCACCTCCTATTAAGGTTAAATCACCTAAGGTAGATGAAGTGTATCTTAGCCCCTTATTTTTACCGTCCACATTATATAGGGGATGGGTAGATTCTAATAGTTTTAGTCCCACACTAGTACTAACAACATTATTTTCTTTTGTGGTTCTACCAATGAGCTTATATTTTTTATTTTCTTTTTGAGCCTCTAATATATGATTAGGTGTAATATGACTGATGCCATGTACTTTCGTATCATTTAGAGTCTTATTTTCCTTCATAAGTACATTGGTTAATATGAGTAATTTGGTGGCCGTATCCCAACCATCCACGTCTAAGGACGGGTTAGCTTCTGCGATTCCCAATCTTTGGGCAGTTTTTAAAGCCTCGTCATAGGTGCATGATGTATCCTCCATTTCCTTTAATATGAAATTAGTAGTACCATTTAATACACCTTCTATGGACGTGATATCGGCTCCTGCCATATCAAATAGACCTCCATTAATACTAGGAAGGGCACCTCCCGTAGTACATCCTATGGCAAGTTGAACATTATTTTTAATGGCAATATTATTTAATTCATTATAATTTAATAATATAGGTCCCTTATTTCCTGTTATTACATGGATTTTATTCTCAAGGGCTGATTTCATGTGAGTAAATGCAGGTTCACCTGTATCCTTATTTGTGGGAGTTAATTCTATTAGAATATCTATATTCTTATCATTTAATATTTCATTAAAGGTCAAGTTAGAACTTCCACCATGAGGATAATCTATTAAATTTCCTTTATTACTAGTAAAATTCAATAGATTATTGTAGTCTATACCCTTTGGATCATATACTCCTCCCTTAGAATTTAAAATATAATTTATCTGTATAGAAATTTTTTCTCTTTTTAAGTAATCTTCTTTAGAAGAAATTAACTCTATGAATGCTTTTGAAACTCCTCCATAACCTAATACTGCAATATTCATATAAAACTCCTTTACTATGCCTTAAAACTTTTCTCTTAAAACTAAATCCCACTTATTCTTATCCTTAAATGGAATCTTCATAACAAGGTCTTCTTCATTATATGAAATAAAGTTTAAATAGTAAAATTTTTTACTTTTACTTGTTTTAACAGATGACCAATTAAAATCCTTTATATAATTCCAGTTATATTTATCACTGTTTATATAAATGCCACTTTCATATAAGCCATTTTTACTCATAAGTAAAATACCTGCGACACCATAAGATGAAAAAATCAGACCGGCCATAAGAGGATAAAAGAGGACCTCATTTTTATAGTACACAGATAATAGGTTCTTTGTCTCAGAAAGTTTCAAGGAAATATAGTTAAGAAATTCTACAAAATTATGAATATTTAATTGGGAACTTTCTAATATATTGAAAAAATCTCTAAAATGAAAAATACCCATCAATAAAGATGCACTTATGAAAAATGGAAGATAGTCATTACCAAAGGATAGGGCTGATCTAAGTATTAAAGTATCCTTTTGAAGATTATAAAGTTTCAAGAATATGAAAAGTATAGAAGAAACTAAAATAAATAATTTAAAAAAATGAACCATAATTAGACCTCCTTGTATAGATGAGAGTGTTGAAAATAACAAGCTTAAGAGGTGATTTAAATGGCATGAATGAATTTCCACAATAAAAGAAAATTCAATTTATTTTACAAAATATTTATACTTCTTGAAGATTTTCGAAACTAGGATATTATACTAAATTTAATGAAAAATCTAAATATGAAAGTTTCATTAGATAAACTTTCTCAAATCATTATAGAGAAATTATATTTACAGAAGATATAATTTCAACTTGACTAGAATCTTAAAAAATTAGCTTACTAACTTGAGTTGCTTAGAATCTTACATTAATTATGTAAGTATATCTCAACAATATGACAATCTATTTTAGCAAGCCTACTCATTGTAAAGAATACAGACACTCTTTACTTATCCTAATTTCAATAACCTAAAACTTAATTTAGATTGAAGGTAAATACTATAACCTAAGCCCGTATAGTATTTACCTAAACGTTGGGAATACGATTTCACAGCCATTTAATGTATAGAACCCCTTATGAATTAATTCTAGAAAAAATTTAAAATTCCTTCAACTCAAGTTAATTATATTCATTAAAATTAAATTTTATGTGAGGAGGATTAGTATGGAAGCTTTAAAAAAGGCCGGTATGTTGGTTATAAGTATATTCAGTTGTGTATTATTTGCATATCCATTATTTGTCCTATAAGAGACTAATTTTTTATTCAGACTATTACTAGAAGTTTTTAAATTACAAGGAGGATATTTCATGGAAATTGTTAAAGGAATAGGTTTATTATTATTGGCATTATCAGTATTTTCTATATTTAGTATGAAGGCCCCAAAGGGACAAAAGGCCATGTCTGGTTTAGCTAACGCAGCTGTGGCAAGTTTTTTAGTAGAAGCAATTCATAAATATATATTTGGAGATTTTTTAGGAATAGCTTTCTTAGGAGAAGTTGGAAACGCATCAGGTTCTTTAGGTGGTGTTGCGGCAGCAGCTTTAGTACCACTTAGTATGGGAGTTAGCCCTGTTTTAGCCGTATCAGCTGGGATTGCCTTATCAGGCATGAGCATATTACCAGGATTTATAGCTGGATATGCAGTAGGATTAATAGGTCCTAAATTAGAGGAAAAACTACCAGAAGGATTAGATGTAATTGTAAGTGTATTAATTATTGCACCTATGGCAAGATTATTAGCAGTACAAGTGGCACCAGTGGTAGATTCAACTTTAGCTAATATAGGAGATATGATCCTTATAGCAGCTGACCAATCGCCTATAGTTATGGGATTCTTATTAGGTGGTTTAATGAAGATGATATGTACTTCTCCATTAAGTTCTATGGCTTTAACTGCCATGCTTGGATTAACTGGATTACCTATGGGAATTGCAGCTATAGCATGTGTAGGTGGATCTTTCACTAATGGAATTATATTTAAACGTTTAAAATTAGGTGATACTAGTAATGTAACAGCAGTAATGCTAGAACCCTTAACACAAGCAGATATAGTAACGGCAAACCCTATACCTATATTTAGTTCTAACTTTATAGGCGGTGGTCTTGCAGGAATATCAGCAGCATACTTTAATATAATTAATGATGCACCGGGAACTGCATCTCCTATTCCAGGACTATTAGCTCCCTTTGGATTTAATCCACCAATGAATGTAATTCAAGCAGTAGTATTTGCAGTAATAGGAGGAATGATAGGTGGATATATAGTTTCATCTGTAGTTCTATTTATGAGAAAAGAGAAGGCTGTAGCAGTAACTTCTTAAGTAAATAAGGAAGAAATAATATGTAGATACTCATTTAACCCTATGATATAATTATTTATTATAAAAAGAAGGATGTATACACTATGAAAATCAGGAAAACACTAGAAATAGCTCTTTATACGGCGTTAGCAGCACAAATTAGCATTAATTTATTTGTTAAAGATTTTAATATAGCATTTGCAATAATTTTATTTGCAGTATATATGTATGTTTTTCCTGATTTAAATAGAGTATTTTTAGGAATAACCACAGCTACGGCAGTGTATTTAGGGCGTATAGGTGTATATGGTCTAAGTGGAGACATTACTAGGAATACTTTGTATATGTTTTTACCTGAGTTTTTCTTTTACTTATCCTTTGGTATCTTATATAGTATTTTAAATAAAAAAAATACTGATTATGATAAGGAACGGCTATTTGTAATACTAACTTGCTGTGACTTTACGGCAAATATGATAGAGATATATATGAGAATGAAGACAGATCTATTCGAGGATTTTGTTCGTGTAACGGTAACCTTATTTGTAGTAGCCATAATACGTTCAGCTATCGTGAAATTAGTTTTAGATACCATTGATTACTACAAGCTTTTTATATTGAAAAAGGAACATGAAGAGAGATATAGAAAGCTTTTGTGGCTCACATCTAGAATTAAAATGGAAATGTATTGGATAGAAAAGACTTCCGATAATATCGAAAGTGTAATGTCAAAGGCTTATTCATTATTCTGTAAAATATCACAGGATGAAGAACAGGATATCTTAGAAGATTTAGCCTCATCTGTGGCTAAAGACATTCATGAAATTAAAAAAGAGTACAATTTATTTATCCGTGGTGTGGAAGAGATATATGGAAATAAGCTTAAAGATAGAGCTATGGACTTTAAGGAGATTATGTTCATATTAAAGGAAAGTATGGAGACAGAAATAATAAGTCGAGGACAAAATATTCAGGTTTATTATGAATTAGGGAATGACTTTAATACTTGCAAGCACTATTATCTCATGTCTATATTTAGAAATATAATAACTAATAGTATAGATGCTATAAAAGGGGATAGTGGTAAAATATTTTTTACTCACAAGGAAGATGATGAAAACCATATATTTATCTTAAGGGATAACGGATGCGGTATAAAAGAGGAAGACAAGGAGTTCATATTTCATCCAGGTTTTTCTACTAAAATTGATTATAGTACGGGGTCAGTAAATAGGGGACTTGGTTTAAGTTTAGTTCATGATCTTATTAAAAAAGAACTTAAAGGAAATATAAAAATAGAATCTAGATTAAATGAAGGGGTTATATTATATATATCTATTCCCAAAAAAGCTTTAGAGGTGAATCAATAATGAAATTATATATAATAGAAGATGATATTCATATAGTAAAAATTTTGCAAAAAATAATAGAAGATAAAAAATTAGGAGAAGTGGTGGGGTATTCTTTAGATGGAAACAAGGGTCTAGAAGAAATAGGAGAATTGAATCCCCAATTAGTCTTAGTAGATTTATTAATGCCAGGGAAAGATGGACTTCATTTAGTAAAGGAAGCTAAAGAACTATATCCTAAGATGAAATTCATTATGATATCTCAGGTATCATGTAAAGATATGATAGGAAAAGCTTATGAAAATGGTGTGGAGTTTTATATATATAAACCTATAAATGCAATAGAAATTGAGAATGTAGTAAAAAAGGTAGTAGACATATATGAAAAAGAGAATAAACTAATGGATATAGAGAACATCTTTAGTAGAAATAAAAGGGAAAAAGTAGAAGAAGTAGTTGATTATGAGACTAAAATAGTACAAGTCCTAAAGAGAATGGGAATTATCGGACAAGTAGGGACTAAAGATATAATTCAGTTAGTAAAATATTTATTAGTTAGAAATAAGACTATGTCAGATTATACTATAAAAGAGTTATGTGGATATCTTACAGATAACCCTAAATCTATGGAACAGAGAATTAGGAGAACAGCCTATACGGGAATGACAAACATTGCTAATTTGGGAATAGACGACTATTTAAATGATGTGTTCGTTGAGTTTTCAAATAGCGTATATGACTTTAAGCAAGTAAAAAGACAAATGGATTATATAAAAGGTAAAAGCATTATTATGGGATCGGTGAATGTTAAAAAGTTCATAGATGGAATAGTTTTTGCTGCCATGGATAACGGACGTATATAAAATAAAACTCCTGAGAAAATATTTTCTTAGGAGTTTTTTTACTTACTAGGAAATTATAAATTTTCAAAGATGTGGATAAGTAAAAAATTAAGGGGGTGTGGGGGAAGTATTCCCCTGCCTCTTTAAAGGAGGGTGTTCAGATTGCGATAGCAATCGTCGAAGGGAACCATAGGGTTCCATAACGAATCATACGAAGTATGACTTTTTTATATATAAAGCTGGTATAATGTGGATAGTACATGAAAAAGGATGATGAATATGAAATTAAAGACTATCCATGAAAAAAGAATCATTGAAGAATTTCTAAAGGATAAAAATCCTAATGACTATCACTATTATTATAATAATCTAGAATCTCCCTTTTGGGAAAATACTCAATGGTTTGGATTGTTTAATAAGGAAAAATTAGAAGCTTTAGCCATGTATATAATAAAATATGGATTTCCCGTACTTCTTTGTACTTCCTATTCAAATGATGAATATGCAGAAGAACTTGCTAAGCAATTAAAAGCTTTTTTACCTAAGGATTTATATGCCCATTTAAATAGAAGGGATAACAACTTCCAAGGACAAGTATGTAAATATTATAATATGGAGTTAAAGGAGCATATAGATTATAAAGGATATAATGCAAAGGAAGTAGTAAGACTGACTAAAGATGATTATGACATTATAGTAAACCTACTAGAGAAAAGTCATCCAGAGTATTTATTAGAACGGGAATTTGTTGAAGAAAATTATTTCTTTGGAATAAAAGATGGTCATAAATTAATCTGTGTAGGTGGTATAAGTGCTAAAAATGAAGAAGTGGCTGTAGCTGCAATTGGATGTGTAACTACTCACCCAGACTACAGGAAAAAAGGATTAGGAACTAAAGTCATGGTGGAGATTATAAAAAACCTATTAGGGGAGTATGAAAATATATGCTTAAATGTAAAAGAAGAAAATCTTCCTGCCATAGGATGTTATGAAAAACTGGGTTTTAAGAAAATAGGATTCTTTAATGAAGTAATAACGGGTTAATAAAAAGAGCTGTCTAAAGAGCAGCTCTTTTAATGCTATTATGATTTTTTTCTTTTAGTGTATAATGAATTATACTAAATATTGGAATCAAGTATAAGTAAAAGGCATAGGGAATAAAATCTATATTACTTACGCCTAGGGTTGTGGCAGGAACAAAGGCTGCTATATTCCATGGAATAAGGGGTGTTAGGACTATGGCTGTATTTTCTAAGTTAATAGATAAATCATAGTTACTAGACCCCTTTTTATTATAAGTTTTCTTCATAAGTTCATTAGTAAGAACTACACTAATAGTTTGATTAGATCCTAATGCACCTGTAATAATACTAACAACTATAGTGTATAAAAATAGTTGTAAAGAATTTTTAGCCCTTAACAATAGATCATCTATATTAGATAATAGATTAGTGCCACTAAGTATACCACCTAAGGAACAGGAGATAAATACTATTATCTGTGCCTTATACATGGGGATTATTCCTCCCCCTGCTAATATATCATAAAGAGGGTTAGACGTATCTAGTTTGAATCCTAAAGTCATATATTTTATTAAATTTAGAAAATCATATCCTTGGATAAATATACTAATAAAAGTAGCTATTATTATACTTACTACCATAGATATTTTTACGTCAACTTTAAAAATAGATAAAGCAAGTATAGCCAAAGCTGGTAGTAATACTATAAAGCTTATATTAAAAGTATTTAAAATTTGATTATCTATACTACTTCCTACAATTGTAAGGGGCATTCTTAAGGAAAGAACTAAATATAGTATCATTGAAACTATATAAGGGATAGTTCCTGTCTTGAACATACTCCTTATATTTGTATATAAATTTGTATCTGTCAAGTTTGCAACTAGATTTGCACTAGATGACATGGGAGAGCATCTATCCCCAAAATAAGCTCCACCTATTATGGCACCAGCTGCAACACTAAGGTCTATACCTCCACCCTTTGCCATTATGATTAAGGCCACCCCCACTGTAGAAGTTGTTCCAAAGGCAGTTCCTAATAAAAATGACATTAGAGAACTAATTAAAAAGGCATAAAGGATAAAGTAGTTAGGATTCATATATTTAATTCCATAATAAACTATGCCAGCCACCGTTCCAGAAGCCATCCACACAGATGTTATGGCTCCGATTAATAAAAAAATCTTTAAAACTATAAGAGCTTTTTTTACCCCACTATAAGCCATAGCTAATATACTTTTAAATGAATATCCACGCCTCATACTAATATAGGAAAAGGTTAAAAGGGCTATTAAAAGAGGATAAGCAATAAAAAAACCTTTCCATATGGATATTATCAATGAACAAAATACTAATAGTATTCCTAATAAAAGATCCAAAATAATCACCTCACAAGTTAATATTACATTCATGTCACATATATGTTAGCACATATTTAGGCCATGGGCAAAAGAATGTAAATACACTATAAATTTAAATAAAAAGTAGGAAGAACTTTAGTTCTTCCTACTTTTTATTTAAGTTCTATATTTTTTCAATTTGAATGAGCTTTACCGTATCATTACCTAAGTCTTCTCGTATAGTATAAGATTGATCAATATAAGTAGTGGCAATAGATAAATCCATTTGTTCCTTGTAATTTAAATACTCTAAATCTTCTGAAGTTAAGTTATTTGAAGCACCAAGGTCTATCCATGCATTAAATATACAACCGCTACGACTAGATAAAGTATAAGTTTTAAACTTATATTTACCATTGCTTAAATTTAATGTAACTTCAATGTGTGTTTTATTGTCAATAAGAACTTCTTTAGCTCCTTTATATTGTTCAAAGGTTAGCATGGAATAATCTTTTATTTCAGAATAATTATATAATAAAATTTGAAATTTGTTATTGTTCCTCAATATTAAATAATTAGGTCCCTTTTTTAGAATTAATCCCTTTAATTTAGTTAGTAAGTAAAAGGAATTATATGTAGGTTTTTTAAATCCATTATAAGTTAAAAGTCCAAGATCTCCATAAAACATTTTAGAACTTCTAAGATCATCTACAAAGGTTATTTGTCTACTAGATTCATCCAAGTCATTTAATATTTCGTTTATCATATAGGATGCTTTAAAGGAAGTATCATTTAAATAATGATTATTTTCAACCTTTATAAAATAAGTTTTTAGGTTCATTTTTCTAATATTTGCCAATAGTTCTTTTACTAGACTTTTTTTCTTTAAAAAGGCATCTTCAGTCATTTCCACAGACATGAAATCTAAATTTCTGTTTTCAAAATTAATTAGAAAATAAAGTTCCTCAAAGTTAGGAGCGGGAACAAATAGAATTCCAAATTTTAATTTTGCAAAGTTTTTCATTACTACGTTTATAGTTTTTACATATAGGCTAATAGATTTTTCATAATTCCTATCTTCACTGGAAAATTCAAATTTCCACCTTTGAACTTCATATAAACCATATCTATCTATACAATGTTGTAAAAAATTTTGAAGAAGGGTATGCCATCTACTTAAGGAATATTTTTTAGAAGTATAATATAGTTCAATAAAGGGTTTTAAATTGTTTTTCATAAAAAAATCTAGTAAAGTATCTATATTAAACCAATTATATGTATTTTCTTCCTTATTATAAAAATACATACCTTCTGTGAATATGCCACTAAATCTTATATAATCAAATTTCATTTCCTGTTGAATTTTCTTTAAATTATCTTGCCAGTTTGTATTCAGTCCATCATAAACTAAGTCAAAATACAGTATTTTCTCAAATTTATTATGCATTCCAACAGGCTTATTAATATCCACATTAATAGAGTGATTTAGTTTAGGATCTTCCTTTAAACTAATTCCTTGTTTTGTTATGAAAGATTTTATTATTTCCTTATAGTCATCAGGTATGTTGAAGGAATCACTATATACATAAGAATCTTTAGAGTTTATATTTTTTCTAAATTCATCAGGAGTCATAGTATGTTTCTCTTTAAATAGTTTTGTATAAGATTTCACATTTGGAAATCCATTATCCAGTGCCACATCTATTATATTTTTATTAGTATATAACAAATCCTTCATGGATTTATTTAATCTAAATTGACTAAGATATTCGTGAAAACCAATGCTAAGATTTTTCTTAAAGAGTTTTGACAGATAGTGAACACTTATAAACTCCATTTGAGCTAAATCGGATAGGGTAATTTTTTGTGTATAATTATACTCAATAAAATTCATTATACGTCTAAGTCTTTCATGGGAGTATTTTTCATAGGACCTAATAGTTTCCTTATCTCCTTTGAAATTAGAGAGTAAATATTCTAATAAATACAAAGATTCCTTTAGAAGATGTATATGAGCATATTCATCATTATCATAAAAGATAGACATCATTTTTGCTAGTAAGTGTCGTAGTTGCTCATATTTACTATTTTCCCCATTAAATAAAAAGGATTTACAATCAAGGGAAATATCTAGGAGTTTAGAATAATAGTTTTTATAGAATGTAGGATTTATTTTTAGGGAAAGAACTACCGTATTGTCACAGGCGTGGGTTAAACTGTGACCTTCATTAGTATTTAATAATAATAAATCCTTTTTTTCTAGGGTATAGGTTTTGTGACCTAAATCAACGTTTAATTTCCCTGATAAAACTAAAATAATTTCAATTTCCTTATGCCATAGCATGGGGTGTTTTTTTTGAGTCAATATGGTGAAAGTAAAGGGTAAATGTCCTTGATTATTAAAAAAATCATGATTATCATTCATTTTTTCTACCTCACTTTAGATTATGTGAAAATTTCTTTGTAAATTAGCTTGAACAAAAAAAGACTATAAAGAGTATAAAAATTGTCCTTTTGCCTTTCGACAAAATAAAAAATATAAAAACTTTCTATAATTGTAACAAAAAATACCATTAAATAATAGTACATTTTAGTTATAATTTAATTAACAATTGAGAAAAGACGAAAAATGGAGAAAATTCAGAAAAAAATCAACAATCTTGATTAGTTTTAACTACTAAATTGTTTCTTTCTTTTCAAAAAGGTAATTTGTTAAGTGGGATTGCAATGACCCTCTTTGAAAAGTGAAATAATAAATATTTTATTAAATTATAATTTTAATGCTATGAAGATAACAAAAAAACATGAAATTAAAGGGAGGAAAATTGGAATGAACAATGGAGTAATTATAACATGTGCCGTAACAGGATCAGGTGACTCTCACTTAAAACATCCTGGAGTACCAAGAACACCAGAAGAAATAGCAAAAGCAGCAATAGAAGCTGCAAAAGCAGGTGCAGCAGTAGCTCACGTACACGTAAGAAATCCTGAAACAGGTGATTCAGCTAGAGATATAGAGCTATACAAAGAAACAGCAAAACTTATAAGAGAAAGTGAAGTAGATGTAATACTTAATATAACAGCAGGAATGGGAGCAGATTTCGTTCCAGATGAAGAAGATCCATCAAGAGGTGGTCCTGGAACAGATATGATTACAGCTGCTGAAAGAGTAAGGCATATAGAATTAATCAAACCTGAGATTTGTACATTAGACTGTGGTTCAATGAACTATGCTACAACATCATACATAGCAACAATGGATATGCTTAGAGAAACAGCAAGAAGAATTCAAGCTTCCGGAGTTAAGCCAGAAATAGAAGTATTTGAATTAGGACATGTATGGCAAGCTAAGCAACTTATGAAAGAAGGATTAATTGATCCAGATCCAATATTCCAATTATGTATGGGAGTACCTTACGGAGCAGAAGCAACAGTACAAAATATGGTAGCAATGGTAAATGCCCTACCACCAGGAGCAAACTGGGGATCATTTGCACTAGGTAGAATGCAAATGCCATGGGTAGCTCAATCAGTACTACTTGGAGGTAACGTAAGAGTTGGATTAGAGGACAATATATACTTAGATAAAGGTGTATTGGCTACTAATGAACAATTAGTAACAAGAGCTAAAGAATTAATTGAAAGAATGGGTGCAAAAGTACTTACTCCAGCAGAGGCAAGAGACAAAATAAAGTTAGTTAAATAGATATATGCAAATAAGGAAAACGTTTTTAAGTGGATTGGTTAGTAAATATTATCCATTTGTGACCACCTACGAATTATTGAGAATTAACCATCCACTTAAAAAATTCCAAAAGGTAATTTAAGGGGGAAAAATTATGTTCATTAATAAGGATCAAGTAAAAACTGTAGCAATAATAGGAACGGGAGTTATTGGTGCAGGATGGGCAGCAAGATGCTTACATAGAGGAATTGATGTAATGGCTTCTGATCCAGGTGCTAATGCAGAAGAGGCATTAAGAGAGGTTATTGCAAATGCTGAACAGGCTTTACAAAAAATAGTACCTGTACCTGAGGAGAAGAAAGGTAAATTAATATTTACTAAAGATATTGAAGAGGCAGTAAAGAATGCTGATTATATACAAGAAAGTGTACCAGAAGTTGAGAGCATAAAAATACCTGTATTAAAGGAAATTTCCAAATATGCAAAACCAAATGCTATAATAGGAACTAGTACTTCAGGTCTATTACCTACAAGATTACAATCAGAGATGGTAAATCCTGAAAGACTTGTAGTAGCACATCCATTTAATCCAGTATATCTTTTACCATTAGTAGAAGTTGTAGGAGGAGAAGCTACTTCAGAAGAAGCTATAACTACTGTTATGGAATTTTATAAAATGATTGGAATGAAACCTTTAAAAGTTAGAGTTGAAATAGATGGTTTCATTGCAGATAGATTATTAGAGGCATTATGGAGAGAGTTATTGCATCTAGTAAATGATGATGTTGCCACAACACAAGAAATAGATGATGCAATTATCTATGGAGCAGGACTCCGATGGTCTATAATGGGAACGGCTATGACTTATTATTTAGCTGGTGGTAAAAATGGAATGAGACATTTTATGGCACAATTTGGTCCTGCACTAAAATTACCATGGACAAAATTAGAAGCACCAGAATTAACAGATGAATTAATTGATAAAATGGTAGATGGAACTGCAGAACAAGGAGCAGGTAAAGACTTAAGAGAATGGGAGCAATTAAGAGATAATTGCTTAGTATCAATCATGAAAGGTTTATCAGAATTTGATCATGGCGCTGGAAAAGTAATAAAAGAAGATTACGCAATCCAAAAAGAAAGACTTTCTTTATAAGAACTCAAATAAAAAGAAAGACCTTATTATCTAATACCCCCTCTTTGATTAATTTCAACCCCATAAAGAGGGGGACTAAAATATCTACAGGAGGTGTAGCATATGGGTCAAATTATCGTTTCGCTTTTCATCGGAGGATGGATGATATTTTTAGGAATATTTATGAATACGGTTTTGACAAAAGAGGAGAGAGGCTATAGAGAAAATAATTCAGTTAAGGAAGGTGAATAGAGATTATGAGTATATATATGGGTGGAGTTATAGTCAGTATTATACTTTATATTATAATAGGTAATTACGCAGGTAAAAGGGTTAAGGATGTGGACGATTACTATGTTAGTGGTAGAAATGCTCCAACTATCCTTATTGCAGGAACATTATTTGCGTCCATGTTAAGTACTAATGGATTCATGGGTGATACGGCCTATGCTTATACGGGTCATATAACATTAATCGTTATAATAAATACATTGTGTGCTGGTGGATATATACTAGGACCTATGTTTTTCGGAAGATACTTAAGACGTAGTGAAGTTCTTACTATGCCTGAGTATTTTGGAAAGAGATTTAATTGTAAAAAAGTACAGAGATTCGCTGGAATAACTACAGTAATATCCTTATCTGCTTATCTTTTAGCAGTAATTCAAGGAACAGGTCTTTTAATGCAAGAACTTACAGGTCTATCTTCAGGAATTTGTCTTTTAATAGCATGGTTTTGTTTTACTTCATTTACTTTCTATTCAGGTTCAAAGGGTGTAATTTTAACAGATACAATAATGTTTATCATATTCATAGCAGCTACTGTAGTAGCAGGTCCCTTCATATTTGAAAAAGCAGGTGGACTTGGTAATATAGTTACTAATTTGTTAGCTAGCTCTGATGCACCAAAGGATTTATTAGCTTATCATGGTACTTTAGCTGAAGGAGTTAGTGCATTTGATGCCATGTCTTATGCCATTACTATAGGTATTGTTTGGTTAATTACAGTATCAGTAAGTCCATGGCAAGCAAGTCGTGGTCTTATGGCACAAAATGAGCATGTAACTATTCGTTCAGGTGTAGTTGCAGCCATATGTACTACTATCTTTTTAACTTTCCTTTATGTAATTGCAATTAGTATGAATCTTATAAACCCAGCTATACAACCAACTGAAAAAGTTATTATATGGGCATGTTTTAACGTTGTTCCCGCAATTATAGGTGTGTTTGTGTTAACTGGAGTTATGGCAGCTGGATTATCTTCTGCATCCACATTCCTATCTGTAGTAGGATTTAGTGCTACAAATGATATTGTTGAAATTAACTTTAAAGATCAAAACCAACAACTTTGGTTTAGTAGATGGATAATGCTTGCAATTGGTATTGTGGCATTAATATTAGCTTACTTTAACCCACCGGCAATAAGGGTAATATCTTGGTTTGCAAGTACTGTAATCGCAGCTTCTTGGGGACCTGTGGCATTTATGAGTGTTTGGAATAAAAAGATTACAGCTAAGGGTGCCCTATGGGGAATGGTAATGGGATTCTTCGGAAATGTGGCAGCTAGACTTATAAATAACTTCACACCAATTACCCTAAAGAATTTGTATCATCCATTCTTTATAGGATTATTCCTAGGATTCCTTGGAATTTACATAGGAACTAAAACTTCTAAAGTTACTAAGGAAGAAGAAGAATTCTTCAAAAATATGCACATTACTCCAGAGTCAGAAAAGGCTCCAGAATTATTTAATAGGGATAGACTTTATGGAAAAGTATTAATAGTTTCAGGAGTAGTAATTTCAGCAATCCTACTAGTATACTGGGCTATACCATTTAATAGTTTTGCTATTAAGTAAAAGTAAGAAAAGGACAAGGACCATAAATATTTAGGATGACTGAAAAGAATTGGAAATAGTTTGATCAAGGAGGCAGCCTTATGGAGAAAGAGAGATTAGACATTTTTTCTAAAATGAGTGATCAAATGAAATCAGTTTTAAGGATACAGGAAGAAAGATCAAAGGAAACCTTTGTGACAAGTGATGATTTCAATGTATTAAGAGAAGCTTATAGTAAAGAAAGACAGTATTGGAATGAGGGGGCCCCATCTATGAATCGTATTGTAAATACGACCATAGATGGACCCTATGGACAAATACCTATTCGTATATATTACCCTAATAATAATAAGAATAGTTGTTGTTCCATATACATTCACGGAGGTGGATTCATATTAGGAAGTGTAGATACTCATGATAGAATAATGAGAATATTTTCTAATTATTCTCAAAATATCCTAGTAGGCATAGACTATAGCCTTTCTCCAGAAAATAAATTTCCAGTGGCCTTAAATGAATGCACAACTGTTATAAAATATGTTAAGAATTATGGATATAAATATGGAATTAACGGAAATAAAATCAGTGTAGTGGGAGATTCTAGTGGCGCTAATCTCTCACTAGCTGCTATTTTACATATGAGGGATAAGGGCTATGATATTTCCTATATAAAATCCCTAATATTATATTATGGCCTATATAGTTTAAGTAATTCTAAATCTATGAATCTCTTTGGCGGAACACATAATGGATTTAATCAAGATGATTTAGAACATTATGCCATGTGTTATTTAAATAATGAAGATTACACCAATAACCCATATTTTCATTGTTTATCGGCTAACTTAACCCATGGTATACCTGCCACATATGTAGCTGTGGGTGATTTAGATCCACTATTAGATGATAATTTGAATCTACACAAGATTTTAAAGGAAAAGGGAATAAAATCTAAGTGTGATGTTTATAAAGGAGTATTACATTCTTTTTTACACTACTCAAAGGTGTTAGAAGAGTCAAAAACTGCTTTAGAAGCTGGGGCAAAGTTTTTGCTAGATAATATTAATAAATGAAATTAAAATAATAAATAATTTGCAAAGGGTACGAAGGAGTGAATGAATATGGATTTAAAATCATTGCTAGCACCTAAGAGTGTAGCACTTATAGGTGCATCAAATAAAGAAGGTTCATTAGGTCACGATATGGTAAGAATGATTAACAATGGTGGATTTAAGGGTGAAGTATATCCCATAAATCCAAGATATGAAAGTGTTTGTGGGTTAAAGTGTTATCCATCCCTTGAAAGTATAGGAAAACCAGTAGATGTAGCTGCACTATGTGTGGCTGCTAAGAGGGTAGAAGGGCAAGTACAAAATGCTATAGACTCAGGAGTAAAATCATTAGTAGTATTTGCTAATTGTGTAGTGGAAAATGATACTACTCCATCTTTAGAAGATAAATTAATTAAAATGTGTAATGATGCTAATATTCCACTTTTAGGACATAATGCCATGGGATATTACAATAACGATATAGATTTACGTGTTTGTGGATTTGAAGCTCCTGATGAAGGGGTTAAGGGGAATATTTCTTTAATATCCCAATCAGGATCCGTATTTAGTACATTAGGACATAATGATCCTCAGCTTAAATTTAATTTAATGGTTGCCACAGGTACGGGACAAGTAACAAGTTTATCTGATTATATGATTTATGCTATAGAACAAGAGACAACTAAAGTTTTAGGTGTATATATGGAATCTATTAGAAAACCAGAGAGATTTATTGAAGCTCTAGAGTTAGCTAAGGAAAAAAGAATTCCTATTGTAGCCATGAAGGTTGGTAAATCAGAGCTTGGAGCAGAGTTTGCAAAGAGTCATTCGGGAGGACTTGCAGGAGATGATGATGCTATACAAGCTGTATTTGATCATTATGGAGTAGTTAGAGCAGAGAGTTTTGATGAAATGGCTAATACACTATTATTATTCAGTCATTATGAAGAAATTCCTAAGGGTGGCCTAGTTGCCATTGCAGATTCAGGCGGAGAGAGAAACTTATTAGCTGATGATGCAGAAGTGGTAGGAATAGAATATGCAAAACTATCAGATAAAACTATGGAAGAATTGCAAGAAATTCAAGAGTTTGGTCAAGAGGCAAGTAATCCACTAGATCCTTGGGGCACTGGAATAGACTTTGATAAAATATTTGGAGATTCTTTAGTAACTATGATGAAAGATGATAATGCGGCAATAGGAATAATTTCTCAAGATTTAAGGGACGATTACTTCTTATCTGAAGGGTGTATAGAGGCCTTAAGTCATACTAGGGAAAACACATCAAAGCCATTGGCTTTCTTAACTAATTATAGTGGTAGTCGTAGAGGCATGTATACTCAGAGATTAAATGAGATTGGAGTGCCTGTGTTAGTAGGAACACAGCCTGCTTTAAAGGCTATAAAGTCATTCTTAGAATTTAGAGATTTTCAATATGGAAATTCTCAGGTAAAAGAATTAGATCTTTCTGAGGAAAGTAAGAAGTTATTAGAAGAAAATGAAGTGTTACAAGAGTCTGATTCTATGAAAGTACTAGATGAATTAGGATTCCCAGTAGCTAAAGCTCATTTAATAAATAGTGTGGATGAATTAAAGGAGAAAAAAGAGTTATTTGAATATCCAGTAGTATTAAAAACTGCTGCAGAAGGTATACTTCATAAGGCTGATGTGGGAGGAGTAGTATTAAATATTGAAAATTACGAATCTTTAGAAAAATACTATGTAGATATGTCATCAAGATTGGGAAATCCATCAGTAGTGGCACCAATGGTATCCTTTGATGTAGAAATAATTCTAGGAATGAAGACAGATGCTACTTTTGGACCATTAGTAGTAGTAGGGGCTGGTGGTATATATACAGAACTTTTAAATGATAAAATTGTATTATTGCCAAATACATCAAGGGAAGAGATAGTATCAAAATTAAAAACATTAAAGACATATAAACTATTTACTGGATATAGGGGAACTAAAGAGGTTAATATGGGAAGACTTGTGGATACAATTAAAAACTTCTGTGAAATAGTATCATATTTAAGTAGTTGGGCAAAGGAGATAGACATAAACCCAGTGGCTTTATCAGGAGATAAAATAACAGCATTAGATGCGTTAATTATATGTAAGTAATCATATACAGAGGTGATAATAAAATGAAGAAAGAAATAAGTGTACAAGAAGCTGTATCCATTATGAAGGACGGTCAAATTTTAATGGTTGGAGGATTTATGGGAACGGGAAGCCCTCATACAATCATTCAAGAGATGGTTAACCAAAATTTAAAGGATCTAACTATCATATGTAATGACACATCCTGGCCAGGATTTGGCATAGGAAAAATTATTGAGAATAAAATGGCCAGCAAGGTAATAAGTTCTCATATAGGTCTTAATCCGGAAACGGGAAGACAAATGAATGAGGGAGAAACAGAAGTAATCCTTACTCCTCAAGGGACATTGGCAGAACAAATAAGATGTGCAGGTTCAGGTCAAGGTGGATTTTTAACTCCTACAGGTGTAGGTACTATAGTAGAAGAAGGAAAGAGAAAGATAGTTGTAAATGGAGAAGAATATTTATTAGAGTTACCTTTAAAGGCCCATGTGGCTTTAATAAAAGGTGCCATAGTAGATACAAAGGGAAATGTTTATTATGATAAGGCTGCCAGGAACTTTAATCCCCTAATGGCTATGGCGGCAGATACGGTGATTGTAGAGGCAGATGAAATAGTAGAAGTAGGTCAAATAGACCCTAACGATGTAATGACACCAGGAATATTCGTTGACTATATCGTGAAGGGGGAAGAATAAATGAGCAGTGTAAAAGAAATCATAGCTAAACGAGTTGCTAAGGAGCTACATGATGGAGATGTGGTGAATCTAGGAATCGGTCTTCCAACTATGGTAGTAAATTATGTACCAGAGGATGTGGAAGTAATACTACAATCAGAAAATGGATTTATAGGAATGGGACCAGCACCAGAGGAAGGAAAAGAAATAAAAAACCTTGTGAATGCAGGAGGAACTCCAGTAACTGTTGAACCTGGGGCGGCATTTTTTGATAGTTCCATGTCATTTTCAATAATAAGGGGCGGACATGTGGACGTAACTGTACTTGGCTCTCTTCAGGTAGATGAAGAGGGAAATTTAGCAAATTGGATGATACCAGGAAAAAAAGTACCAGGTATGGGAGGGGCTATGGACTTAGTAGTAGGTGCTAAGAAGGTTATTATAGCCATGACTCATACGGCTAAGGGAAAGGCCAAAATCTTAAAAAAGTGTACCTTACCCCTTACAGCAAAAGGTCAAGTTAACTTTATCATAACAGAGATGGGAGTAATGGAAGTTACGGATAAAGGATTAGAATTAAAAGAGATTAATCCAAACTATTCAATAGAGCAGGTGCAAGAAGCCACAGAAGCAACACTAATAATTTCTAAAGAATTAAAGAACATGGAAGTATAGACAGAAAGCAGACTCGACTAATTGGGTCTGCTTTTTGGTCATGAGTATATCTTATAATTAGTGGACAGAACAATTAAAAGGAAATAAAATAGTATTTGAGGACAAATATAAAATATATCTACATAAGGGATTCACTTACTAGGGAAAAAACACTAATATTGGAGTGATATAAATGACAAAATATTCTAAGCTACCTACAGTACCAATTCCTTTATTAGAGGATACTATGAATAAGTATTTAGAATGGATAGACCCTTTAATTAGTAAAGGGGAATACAAAGAAGCTAAAATTCATGTAAATGATTTTTTGAAGAAAGAAGGTCCTCTTCTTCAGAAAAAATTAAAAGAGTGGAATAAAAAAAATAGGGGGGATTGGTTAAAGCCCCTTTGGTATAGTATGTATTTAAGTAATAGAGATCCTGTAGTCATTAATACTAATTATTTTATTAAACTTAATTTGGAAGATGTATGTGAAAAATATGGAACTACAAAAGTAGCAGCAACTCTCATTAGTTCTCTTATGGAGTTTTATGAAGATGTACATTTGGGAAGATTGAATAGGGAAAAGATGAAAGAAGAAAAGCTTTGTATGAATACATATAAAAAAAAGTTTAAAAGTACTCGTGTTCCAAGAAGAAAAGAAGATGAGTACATAGTATGCAAAAAGAATGTAAATGAACATATTATCATCATGTATAGGGGAAATATGTTTAAAATAGATTTAATGGATAATAACGGAATTTCATTTAAAGATGGTCATATAAAAAATGTCATAGAAGAATTAATTAACTTAGATAAGATTAAGAATAAAACTAATATTGGCCTAATTACTACAGGAAACAGGGAAGAAGGAGCATGTATTTTAGAAGAAATCATGTGCCTAGAAGAAAATAAGTACAATTTTGAAATGTTAAAAGAGGCGTTATTTATAGTCTGTATAGATGAAAATTCCAATAGCCTTAGGGAGTTTGCCATGAATTTACTTTGTGAAAATGAGGAAAACAGATATTTTGATAAGAGTTTTCAATTAATATTTAATAAAAAAGGCAATTTTGGATTTAATTTTGAACACACAGGGGCCGATGGAAGTTCCTGGGTAAATACCATAGACATTCTTGCTTCAAAATTAGAAGAAAAATTATGTACATTTGAAGAAATAGAAGAAAATAAGATTCCTTTAGAGGAAATACAATGGGAAATATGTGAAAGCACAGGTGAAAAACTAAAAAAAATACAAGACCAACATAAAAAATTAGTAGAAGAACTTCATATGGAAGTAATTTCTTTTCAAGATTTCGGAAAAAAACATATTAAGAATATGGGATTTAGTCCTGATGCCTTTTTACATTTAGCCTTGCAAATAGGACAATATAGAGTTTTTAATAAATTTAGAAATACTAGTGAATCCATATCAACAAGGAATTTTTCTAATGGGAGAACTGAGTCTAATAAGGTTGTTACTAGAGAAATTGTAGATTTAATAATGAGATTTGAAAAGGAAAATAGAGATAATAGAAAGTCCATGGAGCTCATGAAAAAGGCTTTAAATAAGCATCAGGAGAGAATAACTCAATGTAAAAAAGGGATGGGCATAGAGAGACATTTATTTGGTCTATATTGTATGTATGAAAGATATGGTGAGGAACTAGGCATAAATGAAATTCCTAAGATATTTGAAAGTAAATCCTATAAAACACTAAAATATGACTTTATATCTACTAGTAGAATTGAGTCTACAGCCTTTTGAATGGCAGGTTTTGCTCCAGTGGAGCATTATGGATTTGGCATTTGGTATGGATTTAGGGATGAGAAAATCAACCTATGTATAGTAAGTAGGAAGAATATGGGCGTTGAAACTATAAAAAAGTTTTCTAATGAAATAAGTAGATCATTGAAAGTTTTAAATGACTTTATTATAAGTTATTAATAAAAGGGGGAATAAGATGAAATTAGAAAGATTGCTTGCCATAGTAATTAAAATGTTGAATAAGGACAAGGTAACAGCTAAAGAATTGGCAGATTACTTTCAAGTATCCGTAAGAACTATTCAAAGGGATATGGAAGAAATTAATATGACAGGCATTCCCATAGTTTCATACAAAGGACCTAAAGGTGGATATGGCATATTAGACAATTATAAGATTCATAAAAACTTTTTTTCTGATATAGAATATAAAATGTTAATTATGTCTTTAAAGGGAGTAGCTCAAGTTTATGAAGATAAGAATTTAAGTGCTATTATAGAAAAACTAGGAGCTATAGGACCTAAAGGGAATGAAGAAAACAATGTGGTAATGGACTTTAGCCCATGGGGAAATCCTAAAAAAAGAAGGGAAAAGGTTAACAAAATAAAAAATGCCATAGATAATAATAGAATTACCCAGTTTGAATATATAGATAACAATGGAAAAGAGTCCTGTAGAAAAGTGGAACCCCTCTCTTTAATATTAAAGATAAATACTTGGTATTTACATGCCTATTGTATAGCGAGAAAAGACTATAGACTATTTAAGGTTTCTAGAATGAGAAATATAGTAATTACTAATGATAATTTCGTTAAAAGAGAAGATGAGTCCGTATATAAGTTTAACTTTGAAGAAAATATAGGTACAAAGCTTAGATTGAAATTTGAAAGACAAGCATTAAATAGATTAGATGATTATTTTGAAATAGAAGATGTAAATTTCAATGAGGATGGATACATATATGTAGATGTAACATATCCAGAAGATGAATGGGTATATGGTATGGTTTTAAGTTTTGGGGATAAAGTAGAGGTTATAGAACCTGATCATATAAGAAAAATAATTAAAGATAGAGCAGAAAATATATTTAATAAATATAAATAAGTACGACATACTCATGTCATATTAGTAAATGTATAATCATATTAAGAAAAACAGAAGGAGGAAGTTAATATGAATATGAGATTATGTCAAAGTTGTGCAATGCCACTGAATGATGAAAATTTATTAGGAACAAATAAGGACAGTTCAAAAAATGAGGAGTACTGTATATATTGTCTCCAAAAGGGTGAATATACTGCTAATATAACTATGGATGAGATGATAAATGTATGTGTACCTCACATGATGAAAGAAGGATATGGAGAAGAGAAGGCTAGAGGAATGTTAAATGAATTGTTACCTAAATTAAAAAGGTGGAAAAAATAAAGTGTAATAAGAAGATAAAAGCTGTATACTTAGTATATAGCTTTTTATTTTTTAAAAATAAAGGAGATAAAGATGAAAATATTAGTAGATGCAGATGCTTGTCCAGTGAAGAATATAGCACTGAAGGTGGCAAAGGAATATAAAATACCAATAATAATGATTAAAAATATTTGTCATGAACTTCATGATGATTATGCACAGATTATAACAGTAGACCAGGGAAGAGATATGGCAGATATAGTATTAATAAATAACACAAAGGATGGAGATGTGGTTATAACCCAAGACTATGGGGTGGCGGCTTTAGCTCTTTCTAAGAAAGCAGTGGCCATAAATCAAAATGGTTTAATTTATACTAATGAAAACATTGATGGGTTATTAATGAGAAGGCATACAAATCAGCAAAACAGGAGAAAACATAAAAAATATACTAAAGTTCCTAAAAGGACTAAGGAAGATAATGAAAGATTTGAAAAGAAATTTAGAAAACTAATAGAAGATAGGTTAAATAAAAAATAAAAATAACTGGTCAAGAGATTATGACCAGTTATTTTTATTTTTGGTGTTATTGACAATTTTGCCTAGCTGTTTTCCTATGGATTCTAATTCATCAGTGAGCTTTGAAAGAATTTCATTAGAATCTATTTTTTGCTGACGTTCTTTTTCCTTCATTTTAGCTATTCCATAGGGATCATGAACATTTTTCATAAATAATCACCTATTAATAGTATTCCTTTTTCTATTGTAATTATTTAGATAAAGAAGAAATTAAAAGCTATAAAAAAAGGATTTTAGAAATGATTAAGAGAATTTTTATACAAGATATAATTAAAGATACAAAATATAAGTAAGGTGATGATTTTATGGCAATTAAGATTCTAATAGATAGTACTACCTATATGCCTGAGGAAATAAGAGAGTATTATGACATTAAGGTGATACCTTTAAGTGTTACTTTTGAAGATGGTTCCTTTAAAGAGACTGAGATGGATCCCTATGAATTTTATGAGAAATTAGATAAAAGTCCAACCATACCAAAATCTTCTCAACCTAATATGAAAGAGCTATATAAATTATTTGAAGGTGTAGTTAAGGAAGGGGATGAAATATTAGGAATTTTCATGTCTTCTGGTATGAGTGGCACATATAATAGTGCTAATTTGGTAAAAGAAATGATACTTGAAAAATATAATAATGCAAAAATTAATTTAATAGATTCTAAATGTATTTGCATGCAACATGGATACATGGCCATAAGTGCGGCTAAGGCAGCTGAAGAAGGTAAACGCTTAGAGGAAGTTACTAATATAGCAAAGGAAAATTTCCATAAAACTAGGTTTATATTTTCATTATCTACCTTAGAATATTTAAAAAAGGGCGGTAGGATAGGAAAAGTTCAAGCCTTACTTGGAACAGTTCTTAAGATTAATCCTATTTTGACTTTGACAGAAGGAAAGCCAGATGTATTTCTTAAGGTGAGAACTAAGAAGAAGGCCATAGGAAAAATGGTTGAAATATTTTTAGAAGATGCAAGAAAGTTTCAATTAGAAGGAGTAACCATACATCATGTTAATTGTAAAGAGGAAGGAAAAAAACTGGCTAAAAGAATAGAACAAGATCTAAATATTAATGTGCAAATTTCAGATGTTGGAGCGGTAGTAGGAGTCCATGTGGGTCCTGGTGCTGTGGGAATAGCTTATCATACTAAAAATATAATAAATTTGGATTCTTAGAAATAAAGTCTTTTTTATAGTGAACCCCCATTTCTAGACTAAAGAATAGTCTGGAAATGGGTTGTTTTCTTTTTGTATGCTTAGTAACAATACACGTACAAAAAGAACAATACAAAGTATATTGTATGGCACATTTGACATCTATTAAAGAATATAATAGAATAAAGTTATTTTGGCTGAAAGATGATTCTTTATACCATATTTGCAAATAATATGTATATGAGAGCCTTTTAGACACGTACGTTCAAAAGTAGGACTTATTTATACTAGTAGATACAATTTTTATAAGGAGTGAAATATATGAATTTAAAAGACTTACCTAAAATAGAATTACATTGCCATCTAGACGGAAGTATTAGACCGGAGACTATAATTAGTATTGCAAAGAAAGATGGTATAGAAATACCAACTGAAAACATAGATGAAATAAGAGAATATGTTATGGCGCCTATAAGTTGCAAGTCACTAGATGAATATCTTGATAGATTTACTTTACCTAATAAAGTGATGCAAACAAAGGAGAATTTAAAAAGGGTAGCATATGAACTACTAGAAGATGCATCTAAAGATAATGTTAAATATATAGAGATACGATTTGCCCCTTCTTTGCATACACAAAAGGGACTATCCTTTGGAGAGATAATAGAGAGTGTATTAGAGGGAATGAAAGAAGGAGAAGAAAAGTTTCCTATTAAGAGTAACTTAATACTTTCTTGTATGAGAACCATGTCTGTGGAAGAAGCCTTTAAAGTTGTAGAAGCAGGGAAAGAATATTTAAATAAGGGTGTAGTAGCTGTAGATTTAGCTGCTAGTGAATATGAAGACTTTGCACATAAGTATAAGGAAGTAATAGAGAAGGCAAGAGAATATGGATATAGAGTAACAATACATGCTGGAGAAACGGGAATAGGAAAGAATGTATTAGATGCTATTAAAATACTTAAGGCTGAGAGAATCGGACATGGAATATATGCTAAAGATTCACAAGAAGCATATGAAATATTAAAGAATTCTCACGTGACTATAGAAATGTGTCCAACAAGTAACGTACAAACAAAGGGTGTAACTAGCTATGAAAGTCATCCACTTAAAGAGTTTTTTAAAGATGGGATAAAAGTAATATTAAGTACGGATAACATGACCGTATCAAATACTACTTTAACTAATGAACATGATCTAATGAGCAAAGCACAAAATATGAGTATAGAAGATTATGAGAAAATGTATTTAAATGGAGTAAATGCATCCTTCGCATCCGAAGAGATAAAAGAAGAATTAAGAAAATATATATAATTAAAAGGGGTTGTCTCAAAATGATTATAGAAATCATAAAAAGAGGCAGCCCCTTTTCTTATGACAATTTTTAATATACTAATTAGGTACTAAACTAGACTGCCTATGTTTGTTTGGTAATCATATTCCAAGATAAGTATATATTTCAAGTTGAAGGAAAAACTATAATAATAAAATTAGGTAGTAACCAATATGAAAACAGATTTAATCCATCTAAATTTCAGTAGAATGGATGAATTCATTTGTAAACTTAAATAAATTGAATGATTGAAAAATTTGAGAGGATACAATATGAATACTATGGCTTTAACCAAAGATCTAGAAAAAAATATTGCTTTAATTTCTTCGAACTCACCAGCAAATTTTAATTTTAAAACTAGAGAATTGTTGCTTAAAGATAATACAAAATGTATTGTTCTGTACATAAGTGGACTTTCTAAAAAGGAAGACATTGAAGATCGTATAATATATCCACTTTTATTTAAAATTGATTGTGATATTAATACTTTATCATCACCAATTTCATATATATCCCAAAGATATATAACCATAAGCGATACTAAAATTTCATCAGATATAAACTCCATATCTGAAAGTTTGAAAAATGGTGAAACTATAATATTAATAGAAAATGAAGAATCTGCTGTAATTTGCAATACTTCTACAAGCAATTTCAAAAAAGTTGCTAATTCTAAAATTGAAGAAACCATAAGAGGAGAAAAAAGTGCTTTTGTTGAGATATTATCTTTTAATATTGGTTTAATACAAGAGAAACTTAAAAACAATAATCTAATAATTGAAAAATATGTATTTGGAGAAGAAAATAACTCTGAAGCTGCTCTTTTATATATGAAGGATGCTATTGATATTAATACTTTAAATAAATTAAAAAGTAAATTAAAAACTATTAAAACTTCCTACATACCAGACACAGGTTATTTGGCTCAGTTTATAGATAAGAGTCCTATTAGTGTTTTTCCACAATCTAAAACTACAGAAAAACCTGATAAAGTTGTATCAGATATCCTTCAAGGAAAAGCTGCCATATTAATAAATGGATGTTCTTATGCTCTTATACTTCCTGTAGTTTATATAGAGTTTTTTCAAGGATTTGAAGATTATTCTAATAGGATTATTTTAGCTAACTTTGATAGATTCACAAGAATTTTAGCAGCGGCTGTAGTAGTAACATTATCCCCTATATATCTAGTATTGTTAAAGTATAATGCTGAACTTGTACCTTTGGATTTAATTAAAATTATTATTATGTCTAGAAGAGATATTCCCCTGCCTCCCTTCCTAGAAATACTTTTAATGGAAATGATAATAGAGTTTTTAAGAGAGGGAGGTTTACGTCTTCCTTCAATTGTAGGTCAAACTCTAAGTATAGTTGGTGGTATTATACTTGGACAAGCGGCTATACAAGCCGGTATTGTAAGTCCTACCACTTTAATAATAGTTGCTGTATCAGTAATTGCTACATTTCTTATACCTAATTATGAAATGAGTCTTTCTATTAGATTACTGCGATTTTATGTATTAATATTAGCTCAAATCCTTGGTTTTTTTGGAGTAATTATAGGGCTATTCTCAATAATTGCCCATCTAATGAGTTTAGAGAGTTTAGGAACACCTTATTTTTCACCTTTTGCCCCAATGAGATATAAGGGCCTTAAAGATAGTTTAGCAAGATATCCATTAAAAGATATTAATAGAATTCCCGTAATCTTTAAAAGGAGGAAAGTAAAAAAATAAAAAGAATGAGCAAAAATAAGATAACTCAAAATCAATATATTTTTATTGTTGTAAGTACTATGATAGGAGTAGGAATTTTATCTATGGCATCTGGTCTTTGTAAAACCGCTCATCAACAAGGATGGATATCAGCACTAATTGGGGGTTTATATCCAATTTTCATAGTGATAACAGCTGCTATAATAGGTGATAAAACAAATTATACTAGCTTTTTTCATGTTAATAATAAGATTTATGGCAAAATATTATCTTATATATTTACACTTATATTCTTTCTTTATTTTTTAACAATATTTGTTGCTGTTACATCAGGATTTGTTGATGTTTTAAGACAAACTATTACAAGATTTTTATCTCCCATATACATAATATTACCTATCTTCATATTAATTCCTTTAATATCCATGTGTGGGATTAATATGGCGGGTAGAATCTGTGAATTTTATTTTTATATAACTCTTCCTCTTATATTTATACCTCTATTTTTAATAGCAAGAGGATCCATCATTAATATTAAGCCTATTTTTTCTTCATTCAATGAAATATTAAAGGCAACTCCAGCAAGTTTTTATGTTTTTACAGGATGTGAAATAAGCTATTTAATTATTAGTAATATTTCTAACAAAAGCAACACAAAAAAGGCAGGTATTATAGCTGCTTTAATCACAACAGGTATATATACATTTTGTGTTTTTATAACCATATATTATTTAGGTTGGGAATTAACTTCAAGACTTGAGTATCCATTATTGTATTTAATACAAGCAATGCCTATTCCCATAATATCCAATTTTACAGCTGTATTCCTTTTTCTTTGGAGTGCAATAATTTTGAAAACTTTAATATGTATGAGTTTTGCGGTTAGCTATCTTCTATCTAAACTTGTAAAAATAGATTACAGAAAAGCTAATTTTATGTTTTTACCGATAGCTTTAATTTATGTTTTTTTTATGATACCAAACTATAATAGAAAAGCAATATTAGATGCTACGATACCTTATTTTTTTATTTTTTTTAGTGCATGGGCATTAATTACAACAATATTAGTTTCAATAAAATTTAAAGGTAGTAAAAAATAATTATTTTTTAAAAGATTATAACAATAAAGTAGAGTAATTTTTATCAAATGTTGAAATTATTGAAGCGTAGCCTCAATCAGGTTGTTATTGTAATAGGATATGGAGGAAAGTAAAGAATAAAAAAATGAGAAAAAATAAGATAACTCAAAATCAATATATTTTTATTGTCATAAGCTCTATGATAGGTGTAGGAATTTTATCTGTGGCTTCTGATCTTTGTAAAGTAGCTTATCAACAAGGATGGATATCAATATTTATTGGAGGTTTATATCCAGCGTGTATAGTGATAACAGCTGCTATAATAGATAATAAAACAAATCATGCTAGCTTTTTCCATGTTAATAATAAGATTTATGGAAAAATATTATCTCGTATATTTACATTAATATTCTTACTTTATTTTTTAACAATATTTGTAGCTATTATTTCAGGATTTACTAATATTTTAAGAGAAACTATTACAAGGTTTTTAGCTCCTACATACATAATATTACCTATCTTCATATTAATCCCTTTAATATCCATGTGTGGAATTTATATAGTAGGCAGAATTTGTGAATTTTATTTTTATTTAACTATTCCTCTTATCGTTATACCTCTTTTTTTTATAACAAAAGGATCTATTATTAATATTAAGCCGATTTTTTCTTCATTTGATGAGATATTAAAATCTACTCCAACAGGTATTTATGCTTTTTCAGGATGTGAAATAAGCTATTTGATTATTAGTAAAATATCTAATAATAGTAATACAAAAAAGGCAGGTATTATGGCTGCCTCAATCACAACATGTATATATTCATTTGGTGTTTTTATAACCATATATTATCTAGGTTGGGAATTAACTTCAAAACTTGAATATCCATTATTGTATTTGATACAAGCAATGAATATTCCCATAATATCTAACTTTACAGCTTTATTTCTCTTTCTTTGGAGTTTAATAATTTTAAGAACCTTAATATGTATAAGTTTTGCATGTGGGGATTTTTTCTCTGAACTTATAAAAATAAATTATAGAAAGGCTAATTTCATATTTTTAGCTATAGCTTTAGTTTATGTTTTTTTTATGATACCAGAATATAATAGGGACATGTTTTTAGGTAAGGTAATACCTTACTTTGTTATTTTTTCCTTTGCATGGGGATTAGTTACAACAATATTAGTTGTAATAAAATTTAGAGGTGGAAAAAATGAATCTTTTAAAAAAGATAAAAGCTAGTATAATTATTATAATTAGTTGTATATTTTTATGCAGTTGCTACGATGAAGAACCAATAGAAAATTTAAGTATAGTAACTGGTTTTGGATATGATATAGAAAAAAATGATATGAAATTTGTTGATCCTGCTGAGTTTTTAGTGATTAAGACAAAAGAGGAAGCAGGTTCTATGGTATTAGTTGGTGAAGGATCCACTATGTATTCTATTGTTGAAAATCGTGTAACTAAACAGAGTAAGACAATTATTTTTGGTACAGAAATAGTATACATTATTAGTGAAGAAAGGGCTAAATTTGGAATTAAAGATGTTGTTGATGATTTATTAAGATCTCCAGAGCTCAATATAAATGCTATGATTGTAATTTGCAAAGGCAAATGTGAAGATTATTTTTCTCTTAAGCCAGAAACGGGTACTATGTCAGAACAACTATTTGAAATGCTTAAATTTTCTTATGAAGGAAACTTCTACTCAAAGAATAATTCGGTTAATGATTTTTTACTTATGTATCATCAACAGGGTAGACAGGTATATTTACCATATATTGAAATAATTAATGGAAAACCTCAATTAACAGGTGCTGCTGTATTTAATAAAGATAAAATGATAAAAAAAATCTCCCTAAAAGACACTAAATTAATAAATCTTTTAAGAAGTTCAGGTGGAGAGGGATATATATATATCAGCTTGGATAACCCATTAAAATATTTAGATATACAGGGAGAAAATAAAATCAAAGTTAAAGTTTCAACTGAAGATAATCATTTGAAATATGATATTTTCGTTAATATTTCTGCTGATCTAAAAATTGATACACTTTATGAAAAGGAACTTACTAGAAAACAAATTTCAAAAATAGAAAAATTATTTGAAGATAAATTGCAAAAAGATTTGAATAAGGAAGTAAAGAAAATTCAAGAGGAGTATGGGGTAGATTGTTTAGACCTTGGGAAATATGCCATTGCTAAGTATGGAAGGGATAGTGGCTATGATAGTTATAAGTATTTTTCAAGTGCGTATATTAACGTACATTTAAAAGTTAATATAAAATCAATTGGAAGAATTTATAGAAGTCATATTGAGGATTAATTAAGGCTTTATGTTAAAGAAAATTTTTAAAGCTCATGTGTAGGCCAGAAGTAGTGGGAAGTTAAAATATGTTAAAAAACATGACAAATGTCATATTATTAAGATATGAAACGTGTTAATCTATGTATAGAAATAAAAAAGTAAATAAATAAGGTTCTAGTGGGTGTACTGTATATTGGGGCTTTCTCCTAATATATGAAATAAATTTAGTGTATAGTGTATAAAAAAATTGTCCTGCTAGGACATTTTTTTTTGCCTATTTTGTTAACATTTAGAATAAATATAAACTCTTTTTTGAAAATTTAAAATTCAGAAAGGAGTTTTTTTTATTTAAGGGAAATATATATAAATACAATAAGAATTGAGGCAAGGGGATAGACCGTATGTTTTTAAGATTAGAAATACTAACAGAAGATAAAATTGGAATGACCTATGAAATAGTAGGGCAGTTTTATAGACTAAATTTAAATATTATCTCTCTAGAAGTTTTTCCAAATAGACTTTGTGTGAAGACTGAAATAATAGAGGATAGTATGAAAGAAAAATTAAAAGAAAATATATATGATATACATGGTGTATTATCCATAGAAGAAATAGATTTATTAAAGCATGAAACTAGTGAGAAAAAATTATTTGCAACTATTGATTCTATGGGAACAGGAGTAATAGCTGTAAATAAGGATTTTAATATTGAAATATTCAATTTTTATTGTGAGAAGTTTTTTAAGATTAAAAAGGAAGAAGTAATAGGAAGCCATGTGGGAAAATTATTTGAAGAAAATACTTCAATTAGAGAGATCATTTTAAAAGGGGAAAAATTTGATAATGTAAAGTTTAAAATAGATAAAGGTAAAAGGGCAAATTCTTATATAGGATCTTTAAGACCTATAAAAGGGGAATATAGTAAGGAGAATGGCTTTGTAATCTCAATAAAAGACTTTCATAATGCCATTAAGATGGCTAATGTGGTGCTAAATAGTAATGAAGGGGCTTTTAAGGATATTATAGGTACAAGTGATTTGATAAAAAGTACAAAGGAAATAGTTTGCGAAGTGGCTAAGAGTGATTCTACAGTACTTCTTAGGGGCGAAAGTGGTACGGGGAAAGAAATATTTGCTAAAGCCATATACAATCTAAGTAAGAGAAAGGACAAGGGTTTTTTAGCTATAAACTGTGCAGCCTTGCCAGATAATCTTATAGAAAGTGAATTATTTGGCTATGAAAAGGGAAGCTTTACTGGAGCTCTTAGTGGTAAAAATGGATTACTTAAGGAAGCAAATGGAGGAACAGTATTCTTAGATGAAATAGGAGAACTTCCATTATCAATACAAGCTAAATTACTTAGGGTATTACAAGAAGGTTGCATAAGGAGAATTGGAAGTAGCAAGGAAGAAAAAATTGATGTAAGAATTATAGCTGCAACAAATAGAAATTTAGAAGAAATGATATGGAATAATAAATTCAGAAAAGATTTATACTATAGACTTAATGTGATGCCCATATATATACCACCTCTTAGGGAGAGAAAAGAGGATATAATATCTTTGGTAGAATATTTTATAGAAAAGCTAAATGCAAAATTAAATAAAAATATAAGTGAGACCCATGAAGAATTTTTACAAGAACTTGGAGCATACGATTGGCCAGGAAATGTTAGAGAACTAAAAAATGTTATAGAGCGTGCCATGATCCTTTCAAAGGGAAATGTATTGAAAAGAACTAATATAGAAATCCATATACCTAGTGTGAAGGGAAGAGCCAAAGAATTTGTACCACAGGGTAAAAATTTAAAGGAAATGGTTGAAACCCTAGAAAAGAACATAATAGAAAAGGAATTAAAAAACAATGATAGTATAAGAAAAATTGCTAAAAGATTAGGTGTTTCTCACACTACTATTATTAACAAAATGAAAAAATATAACCTAATAAGTAATGAATCGTAGGATTGTAAATAAAACTTGCCAATTGGAAAGATTTATTTACAACTATGGAAATGTATATGACCACTTATTTTGGAAAAGCTTAAAATTGGGAAGCATTTTTATGGCATAATATTTGCAATAAAATATATATGTTTTTAAAATTGTTTTTACATACTTAGTATAAAACTATATAAAAGGGGTGTTTAACATGAAGAGAAAAGATTTAGAGAATAAAGGATTTGGAACAAAGGCCGTACATGGTGGGAACAAATTAGATCCTACTACAGGGTCTTTAGCAACACCTATATATCAAACGTCTACATTTGTATTTGAATCTGCTGAACAGGGTGGAAGACGTTTTGCAGGGGAAGAAGAGGGATATATTTATACAAGATTAGGAAATCCAACTAATACTCAGTTAGAAGAGAAAATAGCCATATTAGAAGGTGGAGAAGCTGGCGTATCGACTAGTTCTGGAATGGGAGCTATAACTTCTGCCATGTGGACTATACTAAAGGCAGGAGACCACATAATATCAGCTGATACTATTTATGGATGTACCCATGCTTATTTAAGCCATGGTATTACAAGATATGGAATAGAAGTTACATTTGTAGATGCAGCTGATCCTGAAAATGTGAGAAAAGCAATGAAAGAAAATACTAAACTTGTTTACTTAGAGACTCCAGCAAATCCAACTTTAAAAATTACAGATATTAAAAAAATATCAGAGATAGCCCATGAAAAGGAAGATTGTGTAGTTATGGTAGACAATACCTTTGCCACACCATATTTACAAAGACCACTTGAACTAGGAGCAGATATAATAATCCATTCTGCTACTAAATACTTAAATGGACATGGGGATGTTATAGCTGGTTTTGTAGTTGGAACTAAGGAATATATAGACCAAGTTAGATTATTTGGAATCAAAGATATGACTGGTGCAAATTTAAGTCCATTTGATGCTTATTTAATAATGAGAGGTATGAAAACTTTAGAAATCAGAATGGAAAAACATTGTGCTAATGCTATTGAAGTGGCCAAGTTTTTAGAAAGTCATTCAGTAGTGGATAAGGTATATTATCCAGGCCTTGAAAGCTTTGAGCAACGTGAGCTTGCCATGAAACAAATGACGTTACCAGGAGCTATTATTGCCTTTGAATTAAAGGGGGGCGTAGAAGAAGGTAAGAAATTAATGAATTCTATGAAAATGTGCAAATTAGCCGTAAGTTTAGGAGATGCAGAAACTTTAATTCAACATCCAGCGTCTATGACCCATTCTCCATATGAACCGGAAGAAAGATTAGAGGCAGGAATTACAGATGGATTAGTTAGATTATCTGTAGGACTTGAAGATGCAAAGGATATAATAGATGATCTGAAAAATGGATTAGATAAACTGATTTAATAAAAAGGTCACTTAGCAAATAAGCTAAGTGACCTTTTCATTTTTATAGCTAGGAAATAAAAGTAAGCTTTTTAGTATAAGGAATTTATAAAATTAACCCTCTTGGATAAGGCGAACTTCATATAAATCACACTCTCCTAGTTTAGAAGAAAAAGAACATTTTCCGTTTATACAATGTAAACAGGTTACAACATTACATGCCTTTCTATAATTTCTAGGTTCGTTTCCCTTTTTTTTCATTCTGCACACCTCCATAATTGTATACATGTATCCTAACTAAATTATAATGAATTTTCAGACAAAATGCAATAGGAAAATATAAATTAATTTTTTCCAATTAAACTTTAATAAATTCTAGTTATCACTAAAGTTTATAGTTAATAATATATTCCATTTTAAAATAGGGTTGTGACACTAACTTATTTATTTTCATATATTGGATAGTAGGTAAGGGGGATCACAATGAAAATATTAATAAGTGGAGCTAATGGGCAGTTAGGTACAGAATTAAAAAATCAGTTAAATGATAGAAAGATGACCTATGTAGCTTTAAATAAAGATGAATTAGACATTACCAATTTTAATGAAGTAAAAAGTATTATCTTAAAAGAAAATCCACAAGTTGTTATAAATTGTGCTGCATACACAAATGTGGATGGCTGTGAAGAAAATGAGATAGATGCTTTTAAGGTAAATGGAATTGGGGCTCAAAATATGGCAATTGCAACTAATAAGATAAAATGTAAAATTGTTCATATTTCTACAGACTATGTTTTTGATGGTCAAGCCAATATACCATACAGAGAATATGATAGAGTGAATCCTCAAAGTATTTATGGAGAAAGTAAATTCCTAGGAGAAAAATTAGTAGAAAAGTTTAATCCAAAACACTTTATAATTAGAACTGCATGGTTGTATGGAGATGGAAATAATTTTGTAAAGACCATGCTAAACTTGGCATCATATAAGGATGAATTAAATATAGTAGATGATCAATTAGGAACCCCCACAAGTACCGTTGATTTAACTAGAGGCATAATCAATCTTATGGAAACAGAGCATTATGGAATATTTCATGGAACCTGTGAAGGTAGTTGTAGTTGGTATGATTTTGCTAAAAGAATATTTGAACTAAAAGGTATAGACATTAAATTAAATAAAATAATCACAGAAGAACTAAATAGATTAGCTTCAAGACCTAAGTATTCAGTTTTAGATAATTTTATGCTCAAATTATTAGGACTAAACACTTTTAGACATTGGGAAGATTCATTGGAAGAATATTTGAGAAATGAGGTATAAACCATGAAAGGAATAGTATTAGCAGGAGGAGCAGGAACAAGGCTATATCCAATTACAAAAGTAGTATCTAAGCAATTATTACCTATATATGATAAGCCAATGATATATTATTCTTTATCTGTTTTGATGCTTTCTGGAATAAAAGATATATTGATTATTTCAACTCCTAGGGATTTACCCATGTATGAAGAACTACTAGGAGATGGAAGTCAGTTAGGAATTTCTTTTTCATATGAAGTTCAAGAAAGGCCAAGGGGCCTTGCAGAAGCATTTATAATTGGCGAAGAGTTTATAAGAGATGATAGGGTTGCTTTAGTTTTAGGAGACAACATTTTTTATGGTCATAGATTCACAAATATACTTCAAAGGGCAGCTTCATTAAAAGAGGGTGCAGTCATATTTGGGTATTATGTAATAAATCCTAAAGCCTTTGGCGTAGTAGAATTTGATAAGGAAGGAAATGTTACTTCTATTGAAGAAAAACCAGAAAAACCTAAATCTAATTATGCAGTACCTGGATTATATTTTTATGATAATAATGTAGTAGAAATTGCAAAAAATATAAAGCCATCAGTAAGGGGAGAATTAGAGATTACTGCTGTAAATGAAGAATATTTAAAAAGAGGAAAGTTAAAAGTAGAATTATTTGGCAGAGGTCTAGCATGGCTTGATACGGGAACAAATGAGGGTTTACTGCAAGCTACCAACTTTGTAGAAGCAGTTCAAAAAAGGCAAGGACTATATATAGCTTGTTTAGAAGAAATTGCTTATAAAATGGGATATATTGATAAAAATCAGCTTATAAAATTAGCTCAATCACTTTCAAAAACAGATTACGGTAAGTATTTACTCCATATAGGAAATGGTATATAAATCGAGGTGTTGTTATGGGGATATTTAAGTTTATAGAAACTGAAATAGAAGGCTTATATGTGATTGAAACAAAAATCTTTGGAGATAATAGGGGCTATTTTATGGAAACATACAACGAAAAAGATTTTAAAAAAGCAGGACTAAATATTTCTTTTGTTCAGGATAACCAATCAAAATCAAAAAAAGGAGTACTTAGGGGATTGCATTTTCAATACAAGTATCCCCAAGGGAAATTAGTAAGAGTTACAAAGGGAGAAGTATTTGATGTGGCAGTTGATATTAGAAAAAATTCTAAAACCTTTAGTAAATGGTATGGAGTAATTTTATCTGAAGAAAATAAAAGGCAATTTTATATTCCACAGGGATTTGCCCATGGATTTTTAGTTTTATCAGATGAGGCAGAATTCGTTTATAAGTGCACAGATTTTTATCACCCTGAAGATGAAGGTGGAATACTTTGGAATGATTTAGATATAGGTATTCATTGGCCCTTAAATAGGGGTGATGAAATTATACTTTCAGAAAAGGATAAAAAGTGGAAAACATTAAAGGAAATGAAATTATATTTTTAGATATAAAAACTTGAGGTGAAAGGTATGAAAACTCTATTAGTAACAGGTGGAGCAGGTTTTATAGGTAGTAACTTTATAAGGTATATGATTGATAAATATAAAAATTATAAAATAATTAATCTAGATTTACTAACCTATGCAGGAAATCTAGAAAATCTAAAGGATATAGAACATAATCCTAATTACGAGTTTATAAAAGGAGACATATCAGATAAAAAACTAGTAGATAAAATAGTATCTAAGAAAGTAGATTATATAATAAATTTTGCAGCAGCATCCCATGTGGATAGAAGTATAGAAGATCCTGAAGTTTTTATAAGAACAAATATAATGGGAACCCAAGTCTTATTAGATGCTGCTAAAAAATATAATATAGAAAAGTATGTTCAAATTTCTACAGATGAAGTATATGGCTCATTAGGAAAGGAAGGATTATTTATAGAAGAAACACCAATTGCTCCAAACAGCCCATATGCAGCTAGTAAAGCGGCAGCAGATTTATTAGTTAGAGCATATTACAAAACATATAAATTAGCAGTAAATATTACAAGGTGTTCAAATAATTATGGTCCCTACCAATTTCCTGAGAAATTAATCCCTTTAATGATAGCTAATGCCTATGAAAATAGAGAATTACCTGTATATGGTGATGGGCTTCAAATCAGGGATTGGCTTCATGTTAAAGATCATTGTAGGGCAATAGATTTAGTACTTCACAAAGGAAAAATAGGTGAAGTATATAACGTTGGTGGCAATAATGAAAAAGCAAATATTTATATAGTGAAGTTTATACTTGAGAAGTTAAAGAAATCCGAAACATTAATACGATATGTTGAAGACAGATTAGGACACGATAGAAGATATGCCATAGATTCGTCCAAAATTCAAAATGAACTAGGGTGGAAACCAAAGTATGATTTTGAAAGAGGAATAGAAGAAACTATAAACTGGTATTTAGATAATAAAAACTGGTGGAAAAAGTTAATAAGTAGATCCTTTTAGAAATAGTATGTATTTTAAATGCACTCCTAAAAGTTAAGTCTTTTAGGTATTTTTTTATAGTATAAAAAAAATAGTTTATACGTATTATGAAGTAAGAAAAATATATAATTCTAGCTAAATTCATTTAAGGGATAAGTAGGTGAATTATTTTATGATATATTTTAAGAATCAAAATAGCAGTATAAAAAATACGATTGATAAGTTTGAAAAACCCATAGTTTCTATTATTATAACTGTAGAAAATAATTTAAATTATATAAATTTCTGTTTACAAGAAATATTTAAAAATAAAAACAATATTCCCTATGAAATAATTATAACGCATGATTCTTCCAATGATGAGAATGTGAACATTTACAATGATATTGGAAACATTAGAACAATTAGAAATGGAAAAAATCTAAGTTATATATTAAAGTGCAATAATGCAGTTAAATATGCAAAAGGAAAATATATTTTATTTTTAAATAATAATACAAAAGTAAAAAAAGATTGGCTAAAATTCCTTGTAGATTTAATAGAAAAGGATGAATTAATTGGCATAGTAGGTTCTAAATTGGTTGATATAAATGGTAGATTGAAACAAGCAGGGGGAATAGTGTTTCAAGATGCTGGGGGATGGGATTATGGAAAATTAGATGAAGCAGAAAAACCAGAATATAACTATGTAAAAGAAGTGGATTATATATCCAGTGTGAGTATGATGATTAGAAAAGACTTATGGGAAGATATAGGAGGATTTGACGAAGGTTATACTTCTGATTTATATGCAGATATAGATTTAGCATTTGAAATTAGAAAACGAGGATATAAGGTTATGTATCAACCTGAATCAGTTGTTGTCTATTATGAAGAGAAATATAACAAAAAAATTAAACATTGTAATGATCTAGATAGAAAAAAAATTATGAACAAATGGCATGGAGTTTTAAAGAAACAACACTTTGAAAGAGGAAAACATGTATTTTGGGCTAGAGATAGAAGTTTTGATAAAAGGACTATATTAGTTATAGATCGTATTATACCTCAATATGATAAAGATGCAGGTTCAAGGAATACTTATCAATACCTTAGGCTATTAGCTGAAATGGGATTAAACGTAAAATTTCTTGGAGATAGTTTTTGTGGAGATGAACTATATTCAAGAGAACTTCAACAATTGGGTATAGAAGTATTATATGGAACATGGTATAAAGCTAATTATAAAAGGTGGATGAAGGAAAATGCCAAAAAGATTAATTATGTGTATTTAAATAGACCCTATATTGCAATTAAATATTTAGAATTTATTAAAAGGAATACGAATGCAAAAATTATATATCATGGGCAAGATATTCATTATGTTCGTGAACTTAAAAAATATGAAATAGATAAAAATGAAAAAACACTTAAAAGATCTGAAAATTACAAAAAAATTGAACATGAGCTTTTTAAACAAGTAGATACAATTTTTACAGTAAGTCAAACTGAGCAAAAACTTATAAAAGATATTGTACCTAATAAAGAGGTGATTAAAATTCCAATATTTTATTACGAGTTATGCAAAAAAAAGCTTACTAGTTTTGAATCAAGAAAAAATATAATGTTTGTCGGAGGGTTTAAGCATCCTCCCAATGTGGATGGAATAAAGTGGTTTGTCAAAAAAATATTTCCAAATATATTAAAAAAAATACCAAGTATGAAATTTTATATTATAGGTTCAAATCCCACAAAAGAAATTTTAGACTTAAATTCTGACAATATTATTGTTAAAGGTTTTGTTTCGGATGAAGAACTTGCGAACCTATATAATCAAGTAAAGTTAGTGGTTATACCTCTTAGATATGGTGCAGGAGTTAAAGGAAAAACAATAGAGGCTATATATAACCAAGTGCCAATTGTAACAACTAATTTTGGGATAGAGGGACTTACAGAAATTAATGAAGTAATTACTCCTCATAATAAGGCCAATGAGTTTGCACAGCAAATTGTAGATATATATTTTGATAATGAGAAGTTAACGAAGATTAGTCAATCATATATTAAATATATTGAAAAATATTTCATGAAAAAGAACGCCGTAGATCAAGTTAAAATAGCTCTTAAATAAATCAAACAAAGCTTACAGATAAAAGTGACGGAAAGGGGGTATTCCATTGTGAAGCAAAATAATGAAAATTACAAAAATTGTAATATCAAGATTAGTGAAGATCTAATTTTTGATGAAATTCAATCACAACTTATTATATGTCGTCCGTTTTTACCTAACAAAAAATCATCAGACTTATCAGTAAATTATTATTTTATTGATCCAAATTTTGTTGATGAGATTTCTTTATTAACAATTACACAAAATTATTCGCATGTATATATAGAACGTAATCTTGTAAGTATTTTAAGACAGTTCCTTAATAAAATTAATTCAAAGGTAAGTATTATAGATAATATTACTATAGATAAAAAAGTAATTATAGATGATATTCGAATTGCATTTCTAGCTTCAAGTGATACACATGTTGATTTTATGGTTAAAATCGCAAATAAATTCAAGAATATTTTATTTTTAATTCCATCTAAATATTGTAAAGAAGAAGGAGCTTATGATGCTTTAAAAAAGCATGGATACACTCCAATTGAGATAGATTATAAAGCTGTAAAATCAAAAGTCTTAGAAAAATTCAATCCTGACTATATTTTCTGTGCAGCTGATTGGTCATTAGAGTTTTTAGCTGTACAACGAATTGTTAAAGATAAAAATATTCCTATTATTGCGCTACAGGAAGGCCCTCATGATTGGCAACAGAAGTTTTGGCAAAACATAAAAAGGAAAAAAGTTTTGAAGGCCTTAAACCAATATAGAAATGCAGATATATTTTTCTCACAAGGTGGCGTGACACTAAACTACATTAGGCCAAAATACTTTGCTGTTACTGGAAATCCAAAGGTTAATAAAATTGAGCATATAGCCCTGCCAAAAGAACCAAAGGTTCTAATCAATTGTAATTTTACTTATGTAAAGACTAAGCCTCCATATGAAAATAATGGTGATATGTGGATGGAAAAGGTCCTTAGAGTTTGTAAAAACCTTAATTTAAAATATATCATATCTAAGCATCCAAGAGATGAACTTTCCTGTAATGATCCTAATTTAGTTAAATCAAATGCTTCTAGAATTAGAGATCAAATTATTTCGTGTAGTATAAGTATAAGCCGTTTCAGTAGCATTATTTACGAAACTTTAGCTTTAAGTAGACCTACTGTTTATTTTAATCCCCATCTGGAGCCTATGTTAACCTTTACAGAGGATTTATTTGGTATGCCTAATTTAACAACAACTGAAGAAGGATTGACTAGAATTTTGCAACAGCATAAAAAGAACTATAGCTTTGATCATAGAAAAAATGAAGCATATCTTCACAGGCATATTGGACCTCAAGACGGAAAGGCACTTAAGCGAATAATTTCTATGCTTATACAGTTAAGAAAACATACTACGGATAATAATGTATCTATACAAAATCTAGTAAATGATAGTATATCTTTAGAACGAATAGGGGCCAAGCGAAGTATTGCTATATTTGTAAGAAATTCACCAGAAGATTATTCTATAGGTAGATATGAAGCTCTTATGTTAACGGAAGCATTAGCAGCATTAGGGCATAAGATATATTATATAACTGATAATATACCAATTTTCTATTCTGATTTTAGACAATTAAAAAAACATAAAGATATTGAAATTTGTCTTACTAAAAGTTTCAAAAGCAATCTTCCTTACGGAGTAAAAATAGATATGGTAATTTGTGTACCAGGTTTTGATATGCATAATAACTTTTATATGGAATCTGTATCCTTTGCTAAAAGACACAAGGCTTCTTTAGTATTGAATAATTTTCAAACGCTTAACTGGGTTAATACTTTTTCACCCCAAAAACAAGATGAAAAATTATGGTCATATTGGAATACTGTAAGCAAGGATTCTTCTCTCATATTGTCACTTGCACATGAAGGGACTAAATATGCTAAGAGATTTTATAGGAACTGTAGTTCAAAAACTCTTTTCAAATATTGTTACCCTTCAATTAATAGTGTAGTAGCAGATAGTGTTTCTGATTTTCCAAAGGAAAAAAGAATAGTTTTTATTAATCCACATAACAACAGTAACCATAAGGCGGGTTTTAATATAAGTGATATCTTTTCAGCATCAATGAAGGGATACACACTAGTTATTATAGCAGGCATTGGTAAGTTACCTAATAAACTAATAGAAAAAATCAAGCAAAAAGCTAAAAAATATGGAGTATTTTTAGAGATAAAATATAGAATTTCAGATTATGAAAAATTTATAGAACTTAAAAAAGCCTCGTTACTTCTGTTTCCATCATTCTTTAAAGGCTATAGTTATCCACCTATTGAGGCACTATATTGCAATACTCCCTGTATTGCTTTTGACTTACCAGTACTTCGTGAAACTTGTGGAGATAGTATTATTTATGTACCAGTTGGGGATTGGAATACTTTAAAATGCAGATTAAATGATGAATTAGGAAAATTTTCAATAGGGCATAGATATGAGAATTTATGTTCACAAGTATTGCAAATCGCAAAATTAGAAATGTATGCAAAACGATTAGATAAAATTGTGGACGAATTATGTAGTAATTGCTATTAAATTATAATTTGAATAAGTATTTATTGGTTCAATTATGAAAAGAGGGATTATTATGGAACGAAAAACAAGAGAGAGCAAGAGAAAGGTTTTGTTTATAACTACTGTGCCACCTTTTTTATATAACAGAGAAAATCAAAAAGCTACACAATATTTGATAGATTATATTATTAATTTGTCATATGACATAGATATGATAATACAAACGAGATATGACAAAAAAGCTTTTACTAGACATTTTAGGAATAAGGTAAAGGTATATCAAACGCCTTCTGTAGAATGTAGAACATATTCTCATCCTTTTTCATGTACTTCTGACGAGACAGTAAATATTGCAAAAGAATTATTAAAAAGCAACAAATATGATTTTGTAGTTTGTAATTATGTGTATTCTGTAAGGGTTATAAAAGAATTACGAAAAGAAATAAACATGCCTTATTGCATTACAGTTGCACATGGGACTATAACTGGGATAGGGAGTGAGAATCTAATAGATAGAAATAATACAGCATATTGTTTATGTGATCCTAAAGTAGAAGCAGAATGTTTGAGTTATTCGGATGTTGTATGTGCAACTTCAAGTTATGAACTTGAATATTATAAAAATATAGGAGTAACTTCTAAAATGATATTAACTGAATATGATGAATTCAAAGATCTTTCAGAACTGTATATAGGAAAGATTAGAGAAAGAAGAAAAAAAATTTTAAAAAAATCCATTACGTATTATCCACAATTTTCAACTAAAGAAGAATTAAATAATCATTATCACAGAGCTTGTTGGTATTTGCCCAAACTTAAGAATAAATGTGAGTCAGTTTTTTTCTATCAAAACATGGATAAAAATATAGAACCAGGAGAGAGACCATCTTATATGTGTCCTCCTACAAATAATATAGATCATATAAAAATTGAAAGAGGGTTATTTTCTTATTTAAAATCTCTATATAGTTCACGTATTATACTTGTTTGGAAAAATGAAGAATCACCTATACTAAATTTACTTAAAAATTTAGGAGTGAAGATTCTAAATGTAGAAACGAATGACTTAACTTCCATAGAATATGGAACCTATTGTGGATTATATTGGAGGCATATTTTAGAACCAAAGGAAAGACAAAGTATTATAAAAGAAAGTTTTGATAAATTCAAAAAAATATATAATAAAATTAAAGAACAAAATTTTAGCTACTCATGTGTGTTTGGAACGGGACCTTCGTTAGAAGAGGCCTATAAATTTGATTTTAGTGATTGTTTAAGTATTGTTTGTAATTCTATAGTACAAAACGAAAAGCTATTAAACCATATAAATCCTAAATTCATTACTGCTGGGGATGTGATTAGTCATTTTGGTGTTTCAAAATATGCGGAAACTTTCAGAAGAGATCTAGTAAAGGTTTTAAAAGAAAGAGAAATGTACTTTGTAACTACCGCTCCATTTGGATATTTATTATTGTTAAATTATCCTGAAATCAAAGAAAAAACAATTATAATTGAACAAAATACAGATGATCCAGTCTACGACTTGTTGCAAACCTTTGGAATTCCACGGTTAGACAGTACATTAAATATCCACATGCTACCCTTAGCTAATACCTTTAGCGATGTAGTATGCATATTAGGATGTGATGGCAAAAGTGAAGTTAGAGACAATGAGGATTTTTGGGCCCATGCAAAGGAGGCTCAATATATAGATTTAGTAGATACAGGACATCTATGCCACCCAACTTTTGATATTCATAGAAAAAAGAAGACGTATTCTAGATATTTAGATTCTGTAAAAAAATCTATAGAAAAGGGTGAAAAGAAAAACAAAAAAACATATATAACTTTAAAAGGAAGTAACATAGAGGCATTGAAGAATAAATGTATAAGAAATGAGTATTTGAAGCCTTATAGTAATAAAATAATAAATTTAAATAAAATTGTGACAAGATACTATAAAATGACATATAAAGATATTGAAGAAGGAAATGTTGAGTTGAAATATGGAATTTCTGAGATGAGAATTGATGAAAATAATTTATATATAAGGGGATGGATTGTAGGAAATAGAAAGGTCGATAAGATAGAAGTTTTTATAAAAGAACAAAAAAAGGGATGTTGTGTTATGGGAACAGAAAGAAGTGACATATACAAAAAATATCCCCAATATAACAATAAAAATTCAGGATTCTACTATATGCAAAAATTCACAAATGGAAAAATAAAAAAACAAGATATAAATATGTATGCTTATATAGGTGGGAAAAAGAAAAAAGTTTATTAATTATAAGGTGGTGATACTATTAAAATAGCAGTTTTTGCTACAAACTCAAAGGATTCTTATTCTGGTGGTAGATACCATTCCTTAGTTATAGCAGAATGTCTGGTAAGTAGAAGACATGATGTCTATTATATAACCAATAATAAACCAATATTCTATAATGATTTTGAAAGATATGATAGTCATAAAGATTTAAATCTTATTGTTTCCAGTGATTTTAAAATGGACTTAAATGAAAAGCATTTTGATTTTGTAATTCTAACTCCTAATCAGCAAAAAAATAGCTTTTACTACGATATAGTTAAAAAGTTTGCTAGAGATACAAACGCAAATTTAGTACTTTTAAATTTTGAATCACCCAATTGGTTTAATAAATATTCACCAATATATAGAGCCGAGGATAAATGGACGCAATGGCTAAAATGTTGTGAAGAAAGTTGTCTGATACTATGTTCAGCAAAGGAAAGTATAAAATATGCTAAGGAATATTATACATTAAATGCAGAGCATGTATATTTTGATTATTGGTATCCAAGTATTAACAGTAAAGCAGCAGATAGTGTAGACCCTAAAAAAGAAAAGAGAATAGTAGTAATAACCCGACTATCAGATAAACACAAAGGTAGTGATGATATATTAGAAATATTTGATCAAGATTTTTGGGGGTATACGTTAGTGTTCATTATAGGACTTGGAAAAATTGAATATAAGTATATTAAGAAATTAGAAGAAATTAAGAAAAAATACAATATAAGCTATGAATTAAAATATAAAGTAACAGATGAAGAAAAATTCAATGAAATAAAGAAAGCAGAGTTAATGTTATTTCCTTCTTATTTTGAGGGTTTTGGATATCCACCTGTTGAAGCTCAATATTGTGGTACAAAATGTATAGTATACGATTTACCAGTGCTTAGAGAAACAAGTAAAGAAAATCTAATTTATGCAAAATGGGGAGATATAAAAGACCTTAAGAAAAAAGTTAAGGAAAACTTAAATAAAAGTTATTCTCCTGAAAAATTAAAGAAAAAAATAATTAAAATAGCGGATTTTCATATAAGAGCAAAGGCGATAGAGGAAGTACTATTAAGGCATAAATTAGAAAAAAAGCCTTTAAAGAAGACAACGGTAAATGTATTACCTAAAGGAATATATGAATATACTAGTAATTCATTTGATTTTAACAAGAAAAATATAGTAATATCAACTCATATACTAAGTGAGGCTAAGGAAGTAGGGATTTCAGAGCATAAATTAGATAGATTAAATAATAGGTTGTTTATTGCAGGGTGGAGCTATCCGAAGGCAAGGGAAGTAAGTATATATGTTAATTATAAGTTTATAGGAAATGCAAGATTAGATGTACCAAGAAATGATGTAAATAGAAGGTTCAATTTATCTAATGATATAAATTTAGGTTGGGTATTTGAAGCTTGGAATTTATATTTATCTAAAGAAATAAAGGTTTGTAAAGTAATTTTCAAGTTTAAAGATAGAAGCACCATTGTAAAAAATATAAAACTAAAAATATATGAATAGACTAAATTTATTGTTGTATGATACCCAAAGGGAGGTGAACTGCCATGAAGAAATTAATAGCTATGATTCCAGCACGATTAGGCAGTAAAAGAATTCCCCAAAAAAATATTAGATACTTATATGAAAAACCCTTATTGCAATATGCTATTGATTTAGCATTATCGAGTAAATGCTTTGATGAAGTATGGGTGAATAGTGAAAGTGATATAATTGGTAACTTAGCTCTTTCGTGTGGAGCTAGGTTTCACAAAAGACCAGATGAATTAAGTAGTGATACTGCTACCAATCAGCAATTCACTGCAGAATTTTTATATAAGCATCCATGTGATTATTTAATAATGTTAAATTCTACTTCCCCTTTATTAAGAGTAGACACAATTAAGAAATTCTATGACTTTGTGAGAAAAAATAATTATGATACGGTTTTTTCGGTAATTGACGAATATGCAGAATGTTTTTTTGATGATAAAGCCATTAACTTTTCATTAGAGAGAAAGGTTAATAGTCAGGATTTAAAACCTGTACGTAAAATTGTCTGGGCTTTAACAGCTTGGAGGAGGGAACCTTTTCTAGAGGCTGATTCAAAAAATCTTTGTGGCACTTATTTTGGAAAAGTGGGTTTGTTTTCAATTCCAAAGGATGAAGCTGTTGATTTGGACACTCCTGAGGATTGGGCAATTGCGGAAGCCCATTTATTGGCTCGCAAAAATAAAAATACAAAAGAAAAATACTGGATGATATAAATTGGTGGTAATAAAAAGAAAGTATAAAATTATCTTATAGACTCCTAATTAAAAGTTAAAAAGTTGTCAAAGAAGGAGTTAACAGGATGATTTTTTCTGTAAGGCGTAGTAATCACAAAATTTGTATGTGAATCATGATTTGAACTGAGAAGAGGAGTTGTAATTTATAATATGGAGGAATATTTTATGATAAATAATGAAATTTGGAATTTGCCTAAAAAGAAATTTGAAAATCGTAGAAAAGTTTTTTGGGATATTATAAAACAAAATTTTCAAGACAAAAAAATTAGTGTTCTTGAAATTGGCGTATATAAAGCTGGATTTTTAAAAGATGTTCTTGGAAGAAATGATTTAAAAATCAGCAGATATACAGGGATAGACCCATATTTGGGTGCAGAAAATGATCCTTATTTAGGTTTATATTGGAAAAATAAAAGTGATGCGGATAAAATATATGAGGAAAGTCTAAACGTTTTTACTGATTCAGGTAATACCCTTGTTAGAACTACTTCACAAGAATTTTATAAATCTTTAAAGCCTAATGATGTGTATGACTTAATTATAATAGATGGTGACCATACCTTTAATTCAGCACTTTGGGATCTTCACTTTTGGTTTAAAAGAGTAAAAAAAGGTGGAATGTTAATCGCAGATGACTATGCTAATGTAGATACACCAGACGTTACAAGAGCCATTAATACTTTTATCAAGGTAAATGAGCACAAAATAGAAAAGATAGGGTATAAGAGGTTGGAGTTTCAAAATAAAGGAAAATATATACCAATAAGTTTAACATTTGTTTATTTTCTTCCTAAAGTAAAAAATGAATATGTTGAATATAGAGAAGAGGAACTAGAAAGATATTTAAAGAGATAATTAAATTTATATAAAAGTAAGGAATAAAGATGAACCCACAATTTTTTTATTGTGGGTTCATCTTATAAATGAATTCAATTTTCAATTGTTATTTTTCCACTTTATATAATTTGTCAATTAGCTCCATTGCTTTTAGTGCATCTTTAGTTGTTCCTGAAGTAAGGCGTTTTTCACCTATTATACAGTCATAGAATTCTTCAATTTCAAGCCTCCATGAATCATCTTTATCAAAATAAATAGTTTCTTCACGGGGTTTGCCAATGGCATTTACTTCTGACTCAAATTGCTTTTTTGCAAAAGTAATACTTTCTTCTCCATAGCTTCGAGTTGAAGAAAGAATACCGTTGACACATATATATCCATTTTCCAAAAATATATCTAAACTAAATTTATGTTTCCAATGGGTAGCACTAGAATGAAGCATGGCAAATTTATTATCAGATGTTTTTAATAATGCAAATACATTATCCTCTAATTCTATGTTTTTCCAATAGCAGTTTTCAACAAAGCTTTTGACTTCACTAAAGTCTCCAAGAAAATACCGAAGCAAATCTAGCATATGAATACCTTGATCTAATAAAATTCCACCCCCAACCAACTTGCGATTGCTTCTCCATGAACTTTCGAAATTTTCTCCACCTGATTTGCCGTATATTCCTCGTGCCCATAATATTTTACCGTAACGCCCACTGTCGATAATGGATTTTGTTTCCATAATTGCATAATGAAAACGATGATTAAAACCAAATTTAATTATTTGATTTTTTGCTTTCTTTTCAGCTTCGATCATTCTTTTAACATCATCAATAGATCTTCCTGGTGGTTTTTCACTAAAAACATGTAACCCCTTTTCTAAAGCACTGCAAACAATATCAGGAATTATATTATTGAAGGTACATACTATTACTACGTCTAAATTGGTATTTAGAGCATCTTCCCAATTTTTATGAAATTGTATATTAGGAAAATCTTTTCTGACAGATTCATTAACATCGCAAATAGCTACAACTTCAAAACCTGGATGAAGGTCTAATTCTTTTTTTCTTATTCTTCCCATTTTTCCCATGCCAATTATTGCTGTCTTTAATATCATTTTCTATCCTCAACCCTTCTAGCTACTACTCTTAGATGAGAACTCAAATTGTTTTGCTGTAGGAATATTTGCATACGTTCTAATGTTGCTTCATCAAACTGTGATATCAAATGTTTTTGGAAATATTGATCTGACGGAATTTTTCCTTTTGCGTTTTTAACAAATTCCACATCTAATAAACCTGGTGTAGTTAATTCTAGAACTTTATAACCATGTTCCTCTAAAAGTTTTTGTATTCCTTTTGGTGAGGGAAGACAAATATGGTCTAGAGGAAATACATTGTCTGAATGTTCTCTTAAAGTAAGGATATCGAAGCCTGAACCTGATCTACATGTGATGATTAAAAGCCCATTTAATGAAAGCTTTTTAGATACTTTTTTAAGAAGTTCATGAGGGTTTGTAGTACGTTGTATAACATCTAATAAACAAATTAAATCAGCTTGAACTGTAGATTCGTAGGATTTAACTGGTGGTAGAGGCTCCTCCATATTTAAATTAGAAATAAAATGGGCTTTCTCTAACCTGTTAATCCATCCTGTAAACTTACTTCCCCAGTCAATAACATGATATTTATCCATGCCTACATAACGTCTTACCCTACCTTCTATCCATTCAACCAAATTACTCCATAACCCCTGACGCAATCGAGTTGCAAGTTCTTGATACTCTGTTGAACTTCTAAATTTTGCCAGTTCAGACGTGAAAAAATAATCCCTCATTATTTTTTGGTCTGGTAAAGGAAGTAAATTTACAGACCAGTCAGTTTCGCATAAGTAGTATTTTTGTCCCCATTTTTCAAAAAATAGTTCAGCATTTCCTGATTTGCATAATGGACAGTATACTAAGCTATTATTTTTCTCTAACTGAGATACAAACATTCGTGCTAATTCACGCTCTTTTGAAAAGATAGAATTAGGATGAATATTCATTTCATGAATCGAGGTATCTAAAAATTTATATCTAATCATCTTTATATCCTTCTTTCCATAGATATCTATTTGAAGCACAAACCACCTTTCTAGCCCACTCATGGCGATTTGAATTTCTCATATATATATAACCTCCAGCGGCTTTTACTAAAGCAATACCAGCAGCTACATCCCATAGCATTATATCTTCTTCTGTATATATATCTATACGACCAGAAGCCACATAGGCTAATGAAAGGGCTGCTGATCCTAACATCCGAATTTTTTTATATTCTTGAATTTGTTCAATGAATGGTTTTAAAGAATTTATACTATAGTCTCTAAAAATTGGAAAACCTGTTGCTAAAATAGCATGCTTTGAATTGGTAATCTTTGATACTGAAATACTTTGTTTATTACACCAAGCACCCTTTCCAACTATTCCATAAAATAATTCATTTCTATTAAAATCATATACAACTCCTAGAATTGGATTATTCTTTTCCCATAAAGCTATTGATACGCAAGAAATGGGAATGTTTTTACTATAATTAGCAGTACCATCAAGGGGGTCTACTATCCAAAAAGGAGTATTATTATCAACATTTCCATAAAGACCATTTTCTTCAGATAAAATTGAATAATTACTGTGTTTTTTCAAATAATCAATGGTTACTTGTTCTGAATCCTTGTCAGCCTTAAGTTTAATATCCTTATCTACTGAACTTATTACATCACAACTTTCCTTTGATAATTCAATCAATTTTACTCCAGCAAGTTTGGCAGCTTCTTTAGCAATATTTAACTCATTATAAAATTTCATATTTATAACCCCAAATCTCTTAACAAATTATTTACTGCTGCAACTTCCATGGCTTTTCTACATTGTCTAGTGTAGGTTGATATATGGGGAGTTAATAATACTTGTTCATATTTAGCAAGTGGACCATTATAAGGCTCTTTCCAAAACACATCAAACCATGCAGCCTTTATTTTTCCATTGTCTAATGCTTTAATTAATGCTTGTTCTTCAACTAAATTGCCGCGAGCAGAATTTAGAAGTATAATACCATCTTGAATTTTTGAAAATTCTTCACAACCTAATATTACATCAGTACCACTTGCATGAAGAGATATAACTTGACATTTTTGTAAGCCTTCTTCTAATGATACTAGTATTTCACCATCTGTTAGTTGGCTTTTATTTAAATAAGGATCTGAAATCATAACTTGTGCACCTAAAATACGAAGGAGTGAAGATACTCTACTACCAATACGACCATATCCGATAATAAGAACTTTTAGATCTTTTAATCCGATTCCCATAGATTTTTTCCAGTTACCAGAATGTAAATCTATATTAGCTGTAATTATTTTTCTATTTAAAGCTAGTAATGCAGCTATTGTCATTTCAGCAACTGCTTCAGTAGGTCCATCGGGAGTATTTGAAACTTTAATTCCAAGCCCTCCTGCAGCTTCCAAATCCACATTATCCATTCCAATTCCAACTCTAGCTATAGCTTTTAGTTTAGAAGCTGATGAAAGTACCTTTTTACTTAATGGTTCTAAACCAGCTATTAGACCATCTACTTCCTGTAAATGGACCATAATTTCTTCTTCTGTTAACCTACGTCCATAGGGGTTTGTTATAACTTCAATACCAGCATTCTCTAGAATTTTCATAGCTGTATCGTCTTTAGTACAAAAACTAGAAGTGCCTATGGCTACCCTTGTATTCAAAAGATCATTCCTTTCTACATTTCTTCCATATACTTATCTAACCAACAATGTAATAGCATTTGATGAGCTATTTCCACTAAACCATATGTTTCAGCTGGAATATAAAAATTCAGATCACCTAATTTTCTTGAATTGTTTGTAGGTTTCATACCTGATAAAGTTATAACTTTCAGTCCAATTTCTCTGGCTTTATTAATTGCAGCAATTATGTTTGGAGAATTACCAGAACTACTTATAGTTACTAATACATCTTCTGAATTGGCAAATCGCTTTAGGGGTAACGCGAAGGATTGTTCATATGAAATATCATTACTAATAGCAGTTAACATTGCTGGATCATTAAAAGCTATGCTGCGAATATTTCCGTTTTTACTTACATCTGCTGCCATATGACTTGCCATCATGGCACTAGCACCATTACCAATAAGATAGAAAGTTTTATTGAACTTTCTAACAAATCTCGTAATTTCACACCATTGATTAAAACCTTTTTCTAAATCTAATTTTCTTCCTTGTAAATCTGTAATAATAAGATTATTTAGAACAGAATACAATTGATTCGTGTATTTTTTATAGTACATTATAGTTCACTCCAATAATTTTCATTAATATAACATTTATACTGTTTTGGTAGTATACTATGCAAGTCATAACACTTATGTGATAACTTGGATAAATATGTATAAGAGATAATATGAAGGGAATTATACATTAGAATTAACAAAAATTTATTGAAGCGCTTTATTACTGATTACATTTCTTCTAACTGATACTTGTAATCCTTAAGTTTACTTAAAGTTTCATTATTTTTTTGTCAGATGATATAGTAACTTACTTTAGTGTTTCAATCTGCTTTTAAGCATTCTAATCTTAAATTCATGATCATACATTGCTGTTAGTGAGCTTGTACTTTTTACCTAAGGGTCAATCCTATTAGATATTTATTTTTTACAGTATCACAAAAATACCTTAAACATACTATGAAATAGGAGATAAAGAAAATATTAAAGTTAAGTATTTAAAGAGCATTAACGTAACTTTGATAATAGGGAGTATGTATTGTAATGGTTAAAAAAATATATATAAGGTTTGTTATTTGAGTGAAATGTAAGAAAAAAGAAGGGGTGAGATATTTGAATAATAATAATCTGATAGGTGGAATCAGTGAGTGTACTTATGATACTTATAGCAACATATTGTTAGTAAGAGGATGGTTTTTGGATACTGAACAGATAGAGAAAATAGTTATCTGTCGTGATAATAATGAAAATGAACTTGGAAATGCAGAAATGAATCAACCACGTCCAGATGTATTTGAAAAATATCCTGAACATAATGAAAGGAATAGTGGATGGATTTTTAAAAAGAAGTTAAAAAATGATATATTGGATAGCACTATAATTATCAAAATAATTAAGCGATCAAAAGAAATAAAAAATATTATAAAGAAAGTAAGTATTGGAAAAATAAATCCTCAGGATAATAACGAAATAACTAAAGAAATAAGAAAAGATAAGGAACGTGACAATAATGACTCATATGAGAGGTATGCCAAGCAATTATTCTATAGGGCTATTTTTAAAACAGGTAATCCATTAAATGATGTAGATTTAAATAAGATTCAACAAGATGAAGAACTTTTTATAATTCTTCTATTATTAAAAGACCCAGATATACTCATATATCTATCACAAACTTATAGTATAGAAGAAGAACTATTAAACTATATTATTGACATGGATATAAAAACATATAAAGATATTTTATTACAAAATCGTGCTCCCAGGTTTGAAAAATTAAGTGAAAGAATAATAAATAGGCTTAAAGTATTTAAGCGGAATCATGATGATATAAATTATTTATGTGATGCTAATAAAATTAAAAAAGATGCTTTTTTTGATATAGGTTGCCTATTTGGTTTTTCAATGATTTCTGCAAAGGCAATAGGATTTAAAGAATCACATGGATGTGAAATGGATGAATTGGTTTATCAGCGTGCAGATAGGATAATGGAAATTAGTAAAAAAACACAAAATGGTAATTTAAAAAATAACATTACTAAGTATTATAAATGTGATTTTCTAGACTTGAATTTAAGTAATAATCATTATAATTTAATTACTGCAATAGATGTTCTAGAACATACTCCAAATTTAGAAAAGACAATTTGTAAAATACGAAATATTCTTAATACGAATGGATTATGCTATATTTATCAAGGAAATTATAAATCACTTGAGTTTGTATTGAGTGAGCCACATTATAGGTTACCATTATTGACCATATTACCTAAAAAACTTGTCATTGACATACTGTTAAGATTGGGTAAAATCAGTTCTGCTGATAGGTATGTGGTTACTAAGTGGCCAGAATATAGAGAATTAAATCAACTTTTTAATAAGTATAATTTATCTTCAAGTTTCACATTAGATGGTGTTAGTTATACAGGAAGAAAGCGAACTATTTTGGAAAACAATGTGATAAAATCCTATAAGCTACGTATATTGCAAGAAGCAGACAGGCAAATATATCCTATCTTGGACTTGAAAGAAAAGAAAGAAGTTGAAAATATAATAAATAATTATTTTAATGAGTTAGACAGAGCACTTGAAACAAAAAATAGAGAAACTATGTTAATGTATTTAAAACGCAATTGGGATATAATATTGAAGAAAAAATAGTATTATTATCATATGAAGAACTACTCTATTGTAGTTCTTTATAACATATTTATTATTATATAACTGGAAATAACTGGGGTATAAATAATGACTAACACAAGACACCTTAAAAGGGTGTTATTTTTATACTTTAATTTTAATTAAAGATACATTAGTGTTTGAATCTGTTTTTTAAGTATTCTATTTTTAAATTTATGATCATGCCTTGTTGTTCGTGGGTATGTACTTTTTTCTAAATATTAATCCTATTAGATATTTTACTTTTTACAGTATCACAAAAATAGCTTTAACATATTATGAAATAGGGGATGAAGAAGATAGTATAGGATATATTTTTAAAGAGTGCACTAATGAATTGAAAGATGAGATTGAGGTGGGAAAATGATAAATATTATTCTTTGTGGAGGCAGTGGAACTAGATTGTGGCCAATATCTAGAAAATTGTATCCAAAACAATTTTGTAAATTCATTGATGAGGAGTCATTATTTCAAAAAACATTAAAGCGAAATGCAGAGCTTTGTGAAAGAAATATTGTAGTTACAAATAGTGAACAATATTTTTTAGCTCTAGACCAATTGGAAGAGTTGAATATTAAAAATAGTCAATTTTTATTGGAGCCCATAGGAAGAAATACGGCAGCTGCAATTACTTTGGCATGTTTTGCCTTAAAACAAGATGATATTGTTTTGGTAACTCCATCTGATCATTTAATAAAGAATAAAAAAGAATATAGAAGAATTTTAGAAGAAGCTGAAAACTTAGCTAGGGAGGACAAGTTAGTTACTTTTGGAATAAAACCTAATTATGCAGAGACGGGTTTTGGCTATATAGAGGCACATGGAAATGATGTGCTTTCATTTAAGGAGAAGCCTGATATTGAAACTGCTACCTTATATCTTCAAAAAGGAAATTATTATTGGAATAGTGGTATGTTTGTTTTTAAAGTAAGTGTATATTTAGAAGAGTTAAAAACACATGCTCCTACTATATTTAAAACAGCCCAAAAAGCTTATTCTAATGCAATAAAAGAAAATCCTTTTAGATTAAGATTTGAAGACATGATAGAAATTCCTTCAAAGAGTATAGATTATGCGGTTATGGAAAAAAGCAATAAAATTAAAGTTGTACCTTGTGATATTCAATGGTCAGATTTAGGTAGTTTTGAGTCACTTTATGAAAATTTATATAAAGATAAAGATGGAAATGTTATCTCAGAAAAGGATATCACATTGAATTCTAAAAACAATTTGATTTTATCGAGAGATAGAATTGTTTCAACTATAGATATTGAAGATTTAATAATAGTGGATACACCTGATGCCTTGTTAATTAGTAAAAAAGGGAATTCTCACAAAGTAAAAGAAATTATTGAAAAATTAGAAAAAAAAGGTGTGAAGGTTACTAATATGCATACAATTACCCACCGTCCTTGGGGTTTATATACTATATTAGAAGAAGGATATAGATTTAAAATAAAAAAAATTGTTGTTAAGCCAGGAGCAAAATTGTCTCTGCAAAAACATTATCATAGAAATGAACACTGGATTGTTGTAAATGGTACTGCTAAAGTTATTGTAGGAGATAAGGAATTTATTGTTAGGGATAATGAATATGTTTATATACAAAAGGGAGAAGTTCACAGATTGGAAAATCCTGAGAAAATGAATCTGGAAATTATAGAAATACAAGTTGGAGATTACTTAGAAGAAGATGATATAGTTCGAATTCAAGATGAATATAAAAGAAATTGAAAATTTAGTCATATCAGCATGGGGCGGAATGTATTATTAAAATAACATGAACATATTATGGGATAGGGGATAAAAAATATGGTTAAAGAAAAATATCTTAGAAAAAAGATAGTTATAAAAATACCAGTATTTAATTGGTCCAATGCACACCTATGGGGCGATTATCACTTTGCTTTGGCCATGAAAAAACAATTTGAACGAAAAAACTGGAAAGTATTAATTCAGATTTACCCTGAATGGAATACAAGGGATGATAATGGTTATGATGTGGCTATTGTGCTAAGAGGTATACGTAAATACAGTCCTAATAGAAAGCACTTTAATATTATGTGGAATATATCACATCCAAATGATATAACTATTAGAGAATACAATGAATATGATTATGTATTTGTAGCTTCCAACATATGGTCAAATTATATATCCTCACTTTGTGATGTAAAAGTGGAACCTATGCTTCAATGCACAGATCCTGAACTTTTTTATCCCCAAAAAAGTTTAAAATATAATCATGAATTATTATTTGTAGGAAATTCAAGAAAGGTATTTCGTAAGATAGTAAAGGATGTTTTAGCAACCAATAATAAATTGGCTATATATGGGACTTGCTGGGATAGTTTTATAGATAAGAAATATTTTAAGGGAATATATATTGAAAATAAAGAACTTAGAAAGGCATATTCTTCATGTAAAATTTTATTTAATGATCACTGGGAAGATATGAAAAAAAAGGGTTTTTTATCAAACAGATTATTTGACGGATATGCATCTGGGGCTTTTATTATTTCAGATAATGTTAGAGGAAGTCAAAGTGTATTTGGAGATGCATTAGTGACTTATGAAACAAAAGAAGAACTAGGTAATTTAATTGAAAAATACTTGAAAAATGAGAGTTTAAGAAAAGAAAAAGCTCGTAAAGGATATGAAAATGTAATTAAAAAACATACTTTTGAAAAGAGAGTAGAGAGAATTATTGAAGTAATAGAAAAAAACATATAAACAATAATTTTTGCTTAGGTAAGGGAAGTATGTTATAGATAATATGTAGAAAATTATATTAAAAACAGTTTGATAAATTTATTGACCTCATCTCATAAGGATATATTCAAATTGGACAAATCTCAATAAATTTTGTATTATAAATCAATAGGTTAGGTGAAAGAATAAAGATTGTTCTTTCAAAAAACTATTTACTATAGGAGGAGAATATATATGAATTACAAAGCAGTTATTTCAGATTTAGATGGAACACTATTAAATAGTCATCATACAATCTCTGAATATACTAAGAAAATAATAAAAGAAGTTACTAATAAGGGCATAAAATTTTTCATTGCTACAGGAAGGCATCACAAGGATGTGGAGCATATTGGGAGAAAGCTTGATTTGGATACAATACTGATTAGTTCCAATGGATCAAAGGTACATGATTCTAACTTAGAAGAGTTGTTTTCCCATGACATAGATGAGAATACAGTAAAAGACATTTTAAAAATAGAAATAGATAAGGAAGTACACGTAAATATATATCAAGGAGATAGTTGGTTTGTTGAAAGGGAAAATGAATGGATAAAAGAATACCATATAGAATCAGGATTTGAATATGAGGTAGTTAACATAAAAGAGTTAAAGGACTACACCGCATCTAAAATATTTTTTACTTGCGAAGATCATAACAAATTATTAAAAATAAAAGAAGAGCTAGATGAAATCTTTAGTGAAAATTTAAATATAACCTTCTCCACATTAACATGCCTAGAAGTAATGGCTTGTGGAGTATCAAAGGGTATGGCCATAAAAAAGGTATTAGATAAACATTCTATTAAACTGGAAGAAACAATAGCATTTGGTGATGGTTTAAATGATTTAGAAATGTTAAGTTCCGTTGGACGAGGATTAGTTATGGGAAATGCACTGGATAAACTAAAGGAAGCTCTTCCAGAAAATGAAGTAATAAGTACAAATAATGAAGATGCAGTGGCAGTATATTTAGCAGAAAACCTATTAAAAAACACTCAATGAAAATTCATTGAGTGTTTTTAATCTTAAAGATAATTATCTTCCTGATGCTTTATTAACAGCAGACTGATGTTTTGAATCTAACTTCTTAGATCCGTGAGTCTTACTATTATAAAAATGTAGACACATTACTCCATCCATGCCATTATTTTTAACATAATCTAAGTTAGCACCATATCCAAAACCACCACTTCTATTGGCAATGAATTTTCCTGCTGGTTGATTATCTTTACCAGCGTGAGGCATAGCATTCATAGATGCAGCTATTGTCTTACCATTTTTATATACTAAAACTGGTCTTCTTGCCCAACTAAAACCACCCCAAATAGATTTGATAGTATTAGTATCAGCAACAGTTAGAGCCTCCACATCTGAATGATTAGTTCCAACAGTATATTTTAAATTAAAGGTTTTACCCGTATAAAGATCTCTTACTGTGAATGTGTCTCCAGGATTTAAGATAGGTCCTTTTACTTGAGTCCACCAATCAAGTTTTTGACCATAACTTCTAGAAGATGTTCCCCTTGAAATATTAGGTTGAGGTGTTTTAATTTCAGCAGATTTACTATTAAATAAGCTTAAGCTATTTAATTTAGTAATAGTTTGTTTTCCTACTATTCCATCAGCCGTTAAGCCATGCTTACGTTGAAATGATTTCACTGAATTATAAGTTATGCTACCGTAGTAACCGGTAGGATTTGCAGAAAATACACCTGCATTTTTTAAAGATTCTTGTAATACTCGTACTTCCTGGCTTCTTTGACCCTTCTTATACACACTTTTGGAAAAGTTATATGTAGCTCCAAAGGATGTTATAGTCATACTGGAAATAATACTTCCTACAACTAAAGTCTGTAATAACTTCTTCACTATAATTCCTCCCATATTAATCTAATGCTAGTACATACTATATCATAAAAATGGGAAGAAATACAGGGTTTAAGGGGTATCCCTTATATTACATGAAGATGAATAAAAAGGATGTAAACAAAATGTTACTAATTTGTTGACAAATCTTAAATAATTTGTTAGAAAAATGGGAAAGAAAAAAGAAGGAATTCTTCTTGACAAGGTTTTCCTTAGAATGATATTATAAAGCTATAATATATAAGCAGGGTGTGTTACTGATAATGCAGGCATGAACCTATATGAGAATACGTGTATTCTCATATAGATTCATGCCTGCATTGTTTTTGTCTGAAAATAGTATTTAAATTAAAATTTTCTTCAAATATGAGGTGGGAAATAAGGAAAGATGGTTATATTCTAATGATAAAGGTGTAAATATTTTAATAAGACATATGGGGATTATTTCAATATTATGGGGTTATGAATATTTTCATTAAGTGGAAAGGAGAAGGAGCTTTGAGGAGTGAAAAAAAATATAAGGTTATGAAGGCTCTAAATAATAATGTAATATTGGCACAAGAATTAAGTGAAAAAAAAGAAATGATATTAATAGGAAAAGGAATTGGATATGGAAAAAAAGAGAGTAAAATAGTTTCTATATCAGATGACCAAGTGGAAAAAAGATTTTTTAAATTCAACTCCAAAACAAAGGAAAAATATTTGCAATTATTAGAAGAATTAGAAGGTGAAGTAATAGGTGTATGTGAGGAGATAATATCCATTGCAGAATCCAGACTTGGGGCCTTAGATCAATATGTTCATGTAGTTCTTACAGATCATGTGGGCTTTGCTATTGAAAGGTTAAAAAATGGAATAGAAATAACAAATCCATTTTTATATGAAATAAAAAGCTTATATGATGAAGAGTTCAGAATAGGGAAAATTGGACAAAAACTAATCAAAGATAGGATGAATATTGAAATACCTGATGAAGAAGCAGGTTTTATAGCACTACACATTCATTCAGCTAGAGAAAAGAAAAATATTAAAGAGACTGTGAAAAATACAAGGTTGATTAGTGAAATAATAGAAAAGATAAAAGTTAGATTAAATGTGGAATTAAAACCAGATGAATTGGCTTATCATAGACTTTTAAATCATGTTAAGGCTTCTATTAAGAGGTTAGAAACTAATAGGTGTATAGAAAATCCCTTAATAGACACTATAAAAAAAGATATGAAAGGTTCCTTTAATATTGCAAAGGAAATAGGAATGCACATTAAAAAGAATAAAAATATGGAAGTACCAGAAGGAGAACTTGGATATTTGTCTATTCATATAGAACGGTTAAAGCGAGTTTCAAAAATAACTTAAATACAAGGGATGATGTGGATGAAGGCCATAATAAATGGGAACATAATATTGAAAGACAAAGTACTAAAAAACTCTGTTTTAATATATGGAGAAAAAATAGAAAAAATAGTAGATGAAAAAGATTTTCATAAGAAGGAAGCCTTTGAGATAATTGATGTGAATGGAGCCTTTGTTGGTCCTGGATTTATTGATATTCACATTCATGGTTTTGGTGGATATGATACTATGGATGGCACTGAGGAGGCACTGAGAGGTATTTGTAAAAATATTGTAAAAACTGGAGTTACGTCTTTTTTACCAACTACCATGACTATGGATAGAAAATCCATAATAAGAGCCCTTCATAATATAGAAAATTCCATGAAAAATATTAAAGAAGGAGCTAAGATCCTTGGTTGTCATTTAGAAGGACCATTTATAAGCCCTAAATACAAAGGGGCACAAAATGACCAGTTCATAATGAAACCTAGCTTGGAACTAATAGAGGCTTATTTACCTATTATTAAAATAATTACTATGGCACCAGAGGAAGATAAGGATTTTAAATTCATTTCAAATATAAAGAATAGCACAAATATTATAATATCCATGGGACACACTAATACTGATTTTGAAATAGCTTTAGAAAGTATAAAGAGGGGAGTAAGTCATGCTACTCATACTTTCAATGGAATGACTCCCCTTCACCATAGAAGACCTGGGGCAGTGGGGGCAGCCTTTACTTCTAATGTGACCTGTGAAATAATAGCGGATAATATTCATATCCATCCTGGGTTGTATAACCTTATTTTAAAAATAAAGGGAAGAGATAAGATTATATTAATAACAGATTCCATGAGAGCTGGAGGGTTAGAAGTAGGGGTCTATGACTTAGGAGGTCAAAAGGTCCATGTGGATGAAGAATCGGCTAGATTAAAAGATAATACATTAGCAGGAAGTATATTGACCATGAATAAGGCCGTAGAAAACATTGCTAATAACACTGATCTAGAAATTTATGAGGTTATAAATATGGCCACTATAAACCCAGCTAAACTTCTAAACATTCATCATAAAAAGGGAAGCATAGATATAGGAAAAGATGCAGATTTATTTGTAATGGATAAAAATTATAGGATTAAGAACACTTTTATAAGAGGAAAAAAAGTATATTAACAAAGGGGGAGGTTCCTATGAGAATAATTATAGTAAAGGATTATGAAGAATTAAGTAAAAAAGCTGCTAATGTAATTAGTGGTCAAGTTATATTAAAACCTAATAGTGTATTAGGCCTAGCTACTGGATCTACTCCTTTAGGAACATATAAGTCACTAGTAAAAATGTATAAGGAAGGAGTAGTAGATTTTAGTAAAACAATAACATATAATTTGGATGAATATTATGGATTAGCTAAAAATCACATAAATAGCTATAATTACTTTATGGATAAAAATTTATTTAGTCATATAAATATTTTGAAAGAAAATATCCATATACCAAATGGAGAGGCTCATGATATTGAAGCTGAATGTGTTTTATATGAGCAATCTATTGAAAAATCAGGGGGCATAGACCTTCAGTTATTAGGTATTGGTAGAAATGGACATATTGGTTTTAACGAGCCAGATTTAACCTTTGAGGCATTAACCCATATGGTGAAGCTAGATAAGGATACTATAGAGGTGAATTCACGTTTTTTTGAAAATATAGATGATGTACCTAAAAAAGCAATAAGTATGGGTATTAAGACCATAATGAGAGCGAGAAAAATATTATTACTAGCTAGTGGAATTGAAAAGGCAGAAGCTGTTTATAAGAGCATTAAAGGGAAAATAACTCCTGATTTACCTGCCTCTGTTCTTCAGTTACACCCAGATGTAATTTACATATTGGATGAAGATGCAGCAAGCTTATTGTCAAGGGACAAAGAATAGGAGGATTAACATGTTTAACTTTTTTAAGAGGAAAAAAGAGGTATTACTTTATGCACCCATGGATGGAGAAATAATTCAAATAGAGAAAGTTCCAGATCAAGTTTTTGCAGATAAATTAATAGGTGATGGAATTGCCATAATACCATCAAGTAGTCAAGTAGTATCTCCTGTGGAAGGAACTGTTATACAAATAGCTCCCACATATCATGCCATAGGTCTAGAGACTAAAGAAGGGGTAGAAGTATTAATTCATATTGGAATAGATACGGTGCAATTAAAGGGAAAAGGCTTTAAACCTATGAAAGAAGTAGGAGAAAAGGTAGCTGTTGGAGATTTACTGATGGAAGTAGATTTAGAATATATAAAAGAGAATAAAAAAGAAATTGTAACACCAATCCTAATTACAAATGGAGATATAATAAAGGAGTATGATAAAAAAGAAGGAATAGTTAGCAAAGGAAAAGATTTGGCATTAAAGTTAATATTAAAGTAATTGAAAAATATCATGGATTATACCATGGTATTTTTTTGTAAAAAACTCATGTCATTATTTAAAGGATTTTACTAAAAAAAGTAGAATTTAAACTAAGGATATTTTGGCAAAAAGTGGTTAGAGAGGGGACTAGTATGAATACTTTGGAAAAAATGGTAGAAAGTATACCGACTCCTGTGTTTATCATAGAAAAGGGAAGAGTAGTTAAACTTAATAGCGAGATGATAGAAATAATAAAGGGAAAACTTTTAGCAAAAGAAGATATAAAAAAATATATGAATGATTTATTAGAAAAGGATATATTGAGATTTAAAAAGAGTTCTAAAAAGGTGGTAAATATAAGAAAAAAAATAGTTGTGAATGGTAGATATGTATATCTAAAAATTAAGTTAAAAAAAGAATTTGATGAAAAAAATACTATCATAAGAATGATGGGTGTTTGTGAAGATATAACAAATTATGTATTAATCGGAAAAAAAATGAATAAAAATAAATCTAAATTAGAAGCTATACTTGAGAATATGCCAATTCTTATGGATGTAATAGACAAAGATGGTAATGTTATAGTATGGAATAAGGAATGTGAAAAGGTGACAGGATATTCAAAAAAAGAAGTCATTAGAAATCCTAAAATATGGGAAAAAGTATATCCAGATGAGGAATATAGAGAAAAGGCTAAGATATCAGTAAGCGAGGATAGATTAGATTTTAGGGATATGGAATTTGATTTAACTTGTAAAGATGGAACCATAAAAAATATAGCGTGGTTTAATATATCAAAAAGTGTCAAAATATCAGGATGGAACTCTTGGGCCTTTGGTATAGATGTAACTCATAGAAACAGAACAAAGGAGATTTTAAGACAAAAATCTAGAGAGATGAATAAAATATTTGAAGCTATTCCAGATCTATATATGAGAATTAATAGGGAAAAAGAAATAGTAGATTGTAGAGTGGGAAAAGATTTTAGAGAGCATGTGAATCATAATATAATAGGGAAAAGGATAGAAGATATAGCGTCTGTAGAAATCAGAACATTATTGGAAAGGAAAATAGATGAAAATTTCAAAAAAAATACCGTAATGGAAGATGAATTTTCACTTAAAATAAATGGTCAATTATATTATTATGAAGTAAGGTTGATTCCATTTAATCCAGAAGAATTGATTATATTTATTAGAGATATAACTAAGCGTAAGAGTGTGGAGGAAGCCCTTAAAAAGAGTGAAGAAAGGTATAGGAAGTTTTTTAATATTTGTCCAGATTACATATACCTATATGATTTAAACACAAAAGAAATAATCGATGCAAATCCAGCTTTTTTAAGCAGATTAAAAGTTAATAAGAGTAAAGTTAAAGAGTTAAATATGAACAATATAATAGATCCATCATATCTTGAACAATGTAATAATACATGCAGCAAATTGTCAGAAGGTAAAAATGTAAAAGGAATTAAGTTTAAAATGAATGACATAAAAGGAGAAGAATTTTTCGTAGAATCTAGTTGTATCCCCCTTAGTGAAGAGGGCTTAGAAGGAAAAGTAATATGTTGTAGTAGAGATATTACAGAAAGAGTACATCTAGAAAGTATAAAAAGGGAGGCGGAAGAAAAAAGTAAACTTTTAAGGGAAGCTGTTGAGCTTGAAACCATTAGAACAGAATTTTTCTCAAATATATCCCATGAACTTAGAACTCCCATAAACATCATATTAGGAGCAATACAACTTACAGAAATTTATATTAAAAGCATGGGAGAAACTAAAAGTTTAGATAAAATATGGAATCTTAAAGAGAGAATGAAACAAAACTGTTATAGGTTAATTAGATTGGTTAATAATTTAATTGATATTACTAGGATTGATTCTGGGTTTTCAGATTTAAATCTTACAAATTGCAATATAGAAAAACTAGTTGAAGATGTGACCTTATCCATATCTGATTTTATAAAATTAAAGGAATTAAATTTAGAATATAGATCTTATATAGATGGGATCATAATAGCCTGTGATCAGGACAAGATAGAGCGAATATTATTAAACTTATTATCAAATGCTATTAAGTTCACTAATAAGGGTGATAGAATAATTGTTACTATGGAGGAAACGGATGGGTTTGTACTAATTTCAGTAAAAGATACGGGTATTGGAATAAAGGAAGAAAGCCAAAAAATAATATTTGATAAATTTAGACAAGTTAATAAATCTTTAGCTAGAAGAAATGAGGGAAGTGGTATAGGATTATCCCTAGTGAAATCCCTAGTGGAACTGCATAATGGAGAGATTTGTCTAGAAAGTAAATATGGTGAAGGAAGTACTTTTGAATTTAAATTACCAATAGTTAAAACTAATGAAGAAGTAAAAAAGAATATGTGGGTAGAAGATAGTAAGGTGGAAAAGGTTTCTATAGAATTCTCTGATATATATTTATAAAAAAACTCTCTGGATTAATCCAGAGAGTTTTTGATTTATTATACTAATATACCAGCTACAGTAGCTGTCATAAATGCTGCTAAACTTCCACCAATTAAAGATTTCATACCTAGTTTTGCAAGGTCAGAACGTCTTTCTGGTGCTAGAGGTCCAATACCTCCAATTTGAATACCTATAGAACTGAAATTTGCAAATCCGCATAAAGCGTAAGTTAAGATAATTACAGTTCTTGGTTGTAATGCACCTTCAGAAATTAAAGTACTTAAGTTAGCATAAGCAAAGAATTCGTTGATAACGATCTTTTGTCCTAATAAGCTTGCTGCTTGTAATGCATCTACAGAAGGTACACCCATAACTAATGCTAATGGATAGAATAATCTTCCTAAAAGCCATTCTAAACTTAAGTAATCCATACCCAATAATCCACCAAACCAACCAACTAAGGCATTTACAACTGCAACTAATGCGATGAATGATAATAACATTGCTCCAACATTTAATGCTAATTGAAGACCTTCAGAAGTTCCTCTTGCTGCTGCATCAATGATGTTTGAATCAAGTTGCTCTAATTCCATTTTTACAGATCCCTTTGTTACAGGTGTTTCTGTTTCAGGAACTATAATCTTTGAGATTATTAAACTTGCAGGAGCAGACATGATACTAGCTGCAATTAAGTGTCCTGCAGATACTCCCATTGATACATAACCAGCCATAACACCACCAGCAACTGTAGCCATACCACCAGTCATAACAGTTAAAAGCTCTGATTTAGTCATTGTAGCTATGAAAGGTCTAATAACTAAAGGTGCTTCCGTTTGACCAACGAAAATGTTAGCAGCTGCTGATAAAGATTCAGCACCACTAGTTCCAAGAGTTTTAGACATTACTCTTGCTAAAACTGTAATGATTTTTTCCATAACGCCTAAATAATACAATACAGCCATTAAAGCTGAGAAGAATATTATAGTTGGTAATATTTGTAGTGCAAATATGAATCCAAACTTACTTGGGTCAAGTAAATCACCAAATAAGAAAGCTGTACCTTGTTTAGTAAATTCCAATAGATTTGTTACTAGATCATTTAATACAGTAAATAACTTTTGTCCTGGTGACCAAGTTAATATTAATACTCCGAAAACTAATTGCATAATAATACCAGTTAATACTAATTTCCAATTGATAGCTTTTTTGTTTTCAGAAATTAAGTATGCTAGACCAACCATTACTGCAAGTCCTAAAAAACTAATGATTTTTTCCAATTTCGACACTCCTTCTTGTTGATTTTAGTACATTTATTAGCGAAAACATTTTCCTGGCCAATGGCCGATAGAAAAAAGTATACGACATATATCGACAAAATGCAAGTGCAAAAAAATTTATTTTACGTATTGACTACTTGACAAAAAAATATTATTATTAATTTATCCTTTTCAATTTCGGAAAGGGTTCGCCATGTTAAAAAATAAAAATTGACAATCCTTCCATAGGGGGATTTTAGGTTGACTGCCTATAAACAGTTAGTAGACTTATGTCTATGAAAAGGGTGATAACACGGATTATATTCGTCCCTTAGATAAATGAAATAATTTATCTAAGGGACGTTTTTATTTATTTTTGCTAAAATTACCAACTTATGTCAAAATCCCCTTTATATGAAAGTATAATTGTAATAGGAACAGATTTAGGAAAAAATATGGTTTTTTTAAGCTATATTTTATTTGATTTAAAGAAGAACGAGCTAATTAATCATTTTATAAATTATTAGAAGTATTATTAGCTTAACCACAAGGCACAAAATACATAAAATATATTATGTGTTTGGATAAAAGTAACAAAGAAATTTAAAGATTTTAAATATAGTATATGCAAATACTAAATAGAAATAATAATTTATGTAAAAATTAAAATTCTATTTATATAAAAATTAGAAAGTTGGAGGGATTTTATTATGAATATTGCATCTTATATTGATCACACAATTCTTAAAGCAGACACTACAAAGGAGCAGGTACTAAAGGTTTGTGAAGAAGCTAAAAAGTATAAATTTGCTTCAGTATGTGTAAATAGTTGTTACACAAAATTAGTTGCAAAAGAATTAGAGGGAACTGGGGTAGATGTTACTACAGTAGTAGGTTTTCCTTTAGGAGCAATGGAAATTGAATCAAAAGCTTTTGAAACTAAGAGATCTATTGAACTTGGAGCAACAGAAATAGATATGGTAATTAACATTGGAGCTTTAAAAGACAAGGACTATGATTATGTACTTAGAGACATAAAAGCTGTAGTAGATGCGGCTAAGGGAAAGGCTTTAGTTAAGGTTATTATAGAAGCTTGCCTATTAACTGACGAAGAAAAAGTAAAGGTATGTGAGTTGTCTAAGGAAGCTGGAGCTGATTTTGTAAAGACTTCTACAGGATTTAGTACAGGTGGAGCAACAGTAGAAGATATTAAATTAATGAGAGAAACTGTAGGTCCTGAAATGGGAGTTAAAGCTTCAGGTGGAGTTAGAACTAAGGAAGATGCACAAGCTGTTATTGAAGCTGGAGCTAGTAGAATCGGTGCTAGTGCGTCTGTAAATATTGCAGAAGGAACTAAGAACGAAAGTACTGGATACTAATTCTTAAGGCAGGTGAATAAAATGAGAATGTATGATTTGATAATGAAAAAAAGAAATGGTTCTGAGCTTACGACAGAAGAAATAAACTTCTTCGTTGATGGTTATACAAAGGGAGAAATTCCTGATTATCAAGTTTCAGCTATGATGATGGCAATATATTTTCAAAAGATGAATAAAAGAGAAACTGCTGATTTAACAATGGCTATGGTAAATAGTGGAGAAATCATAGACTTATCAGGTATTAATGGAGTGAAAGTAGATAAGCACAGTACAGGTGGTGTTGGTGATACAACTACATTAATATTAGGACCTATGGTTGCAGCAGCAGGAGTACCTGTAGCTAAAATGTCAGGCCGTGGACTTGGACACACAGGTGGAACTATAGATAAATTAGAATCTTTTCCAGGATTTACTGTTGATATGCCAATTGAAAAGTTCGTGGAAAATGTTAATAAAGATAAAATTGCAGTTGGAGGCCAAACGGCTAACTTAGCACCAGCAGATAAGAAATTATATGCTTTAAGGGATGTAACAGCCACAGTTGATAACCTTTCATTAATTGCAAGTAGTATAATGAGCAAAAAAATAGCTTCTGGAGCAGAAGCCATTGTACTAGATGTAAAAACTGGTAGTGGCGCTTTTATGAAGGAAGAAGATGCTTCTTTTGAATTAGCTAAAGAAATGGTTGATATAGGAACTAATGTGAAAAGAAACACAGTTGGTGTAGTTACTGATATGGATCAACCTCTAGGTTATGCAGTAGGAAATATATTAGAAGTTAAGGAAGCTATTGATACATTAATGGGAAAAGGTCCTGAGGATTTAACAGAACTTTGTCTAACATTAGGATCTCACATGCTAGTTTTAGGTGGAAAAGCTAAGGATCCTAAAGAAGCTAGAGCTATGTTAGAAGAAACTATAACTTCTAAAACTGCATTAGGAAAGTTAAAAGAATTTGTTGGGGCCCAAGGTGGAGACTCATCATATGTGGATAATCCAGAAAAATTTGAAACACCAAAGATTGTAGAAGAAGTATTAGCTAAGGAATCTGGATATGTAAAAGGAATTAAAGCTGATGATGTGGGAAGAGCAGCATTAGTACTTGGTGCAGGAAGAGAAACAAAGGAAAGTATAATTGACCTTTCTGTGGGAATTATGCTTAAGAAGAAAATTGGTGATTATGTAAAAACTGGTGAAGCCATAGCTACCATATATGCCAATGATCTACAAAAGAAAGAAGTATCAGAAAAGATATTATTAGATTCATATACAATAGTAGAAGAAAAAATTCTTCCAAATAAATTAATTAAAGGTATCGTAACTAAGAATGGAATAGAGAAATACTAGGAAGTAGGAGTGGACATATGAACATAGTTATTGCAATAGGTATTGCATCTGGAATTTTAGCAGGTTGTTGGGTTATGAGTAGCATGTCACTAGGATTTATAACTTTTGCTGGATTTTTCGGATGGTCAAGCTTTTTTGTTGCCGGTGGAGACGAAGCAGGAATTAAAAAAACGTTGATAAATAATTTAAGTGGTGTATTTTGGGGAATATTAGCAGTTAAATTCGGAGACTTTCTAGCTCCTATTATAGGAACGAAGTTGGCACTAGGTATTGCTAATGGTATGGGCTCGGCAATAATTTGCTGGATGTCAAGGTATAAGCCATTTTCATCAATACCCGCTTCATTCATAGGATGTTCTACTTATTTTGCAACTAACTTTAATATTATGGGCACAATAGTAGGACTTATAATAGGACAGTGTATAGGATTAATATCAGTAAAACTTACTGATGTAATAGCAAAAAGTAAAAGTAGCGTAGTAGCAGAACAATAAAAAGAGGCGTAAGCCTCTTTTTTATTTACATATTTATTCTATGAAATTTGTTAAAGTACCAATTTTTTCAATATAACATTCCACTTTGTCCTTTGAATTTAAGAATTTAAAAGGAGAGAATCCAAGACCTACACCTGATGGGGTGCCTGTTATGATAATATCTCCTGCTTTTAATTCCATTCCCTTTGATAAGTCACTTATTACATTGGCAATATTAAATATCATGTTTTTAGTGTTAGAATTCTGTCTAAGTTCACCATTTACACTACATTTTATATCTAGTTCTACTGGAAATGGTATTTGAGATTTATGTACAATATAGGGGCCCATTGGGCAGAAGGTTTCTAAACTCTTTCCCTTGAACCATTGAGTGTGTTTGCGCTGTAAATTTCTAGCAGACACATCATTTACTATGGTGTATCCAAAAACATATTCTTCAGCCTCGTCTTCTTTGATATTTATCCCATCTTTTCCTATTATTACTCCTAACTCTACCTCATAATCAATCATCTTAGTTATTTCACTATGATTTTTAATGATATCCAAATGTCCTATTGCTGGATTGGCTATTTTAGAAAAATATATAGGAAATTTAGGAATGTTGTCATCGGCTCCTGGTAATCCTACTACTTCTTTTGCATGGTCTAAATAGTTTTTACCTAAACAAAAAATATTTCTTTTAGGATGGGGAATAGGAGCTAATAATTTCACTTCACTTAAAGGAATAGAGTTTAAGTTAGAGGAGTCCATTAGGTTATTTATCTCTTCTAGTATAGATTCATTAAATGTACAAATAAAATCATTTAGAGTTTTTGATTTGAAAATTTCGCTTAGGGGAATTATTTTATCTTTATTTTTATTTAGCATTCCATAATTTTTTTCGTCTTTATGTAAATAGGTTAAAAAATACATATTTTTACCTCCTTTATATAGATAATATTCAACAAATTATTTGTAAATCCTTTATATAGAAAAGTTCTTGTGGGAATAATAAATAATTAGTAAAGGATAAGATAGAAAGGAATTTAATATGAAGAAGGAAGAAATTAAAAGCTTGCATATATTTATGTTTCCATTTTCTTGGAAAATCATGAATCGAAGTAAATTTGACTTAAATAAAGAATCTGATTTAAAGTTATTTATGAAAGACCTTTCTGATAAATGGCAATACGAAATGCATAATGGAGATAATGAAGACGGATATAATGAATTAATGTATTTTTTTGACCATGGTAAGGATGCCATGTTTTGTAGATATGAGCCTTCTCATAAAAAGTATGCTGAACAAATGGTCTTTAATTATAAGTACAAGGAAAAGAATGGGAAATACAATATTTGTGTAAGAAAAAAAGATGAGATTTTTAAGTATGCTTTATCTATTGATAAGATACGATTGAAAGTGTATAAGACGGGAATTGGGATAATATCCTTTTATTTAATAAATAAAAAATATAGTAACAAAGAAGATATTTTAAAGATAAATGACTATGGAAGACGAATATATCCTCCTTTTTTACCTATAGATAGGGCAAAAGAAATATTACTAGCTGATAGGATAGAAATTCAATTTGAAAAATACAATATAAAGGAAGAGTTTGAAAGTGTTATAAAAAATAAATACAAAGTGCCTAGTATAATACTAAAATTATTAGGAGAAAAATTTAAGGCACAGAAAAACCTATATAAAGGAAGAAAAGTGCACATAACTCCCATAATTGATGATAGAATGTTTGTCATATGTTGGTATGGAAGTGATGAATTGATTGAAAAATTTAAGATGCATCAAAGGGGGAAATACAAATATGAAGGAGATTTGTATTGGTATAATTTCATTGCCATAAATAATAACGCTCCTAAATACCAAAGTTCAAAATATATTAGACCCTTTATTAAGGAACATACCTATGATAGATGGATAAAAAAGGGAAGTCTATACGGAATAACTGAAAATTCATTAGTTTTAATATCTAATGAACTGGATAAACTAGAAGAAATTTTTTTGAATCCGTGGAAATTGATAGAAGATTTAAAGACCATATACTATGATATAGTTTGTTTAGCTTTAGCACAAAGGGCTTCCGTATTGAAGTTTTCAAATGAGGTTGCAACCATATCCATGATGAAAAAAGACGATTTGATAAAAAAAATAAGTAGATTATATAGTGATTACCTACAATTTATTAATAGAATGTATTTTAGAGAAGTAACACCAAAGGAACAGGGGAATGAAATTTATTCTAAAATAGAATGGGCTATGAAAATTGAAAAGGATATAATGAATTTAAAAAAGGAAATAGATGAGATGCATGAATATGCTAGACTCATGGCAGATCAAAGAACTAATAAGGTCCTATATATTCTCACCATAATAGGAGGAGCTTTTGTAATTCCTTCCTTTTTTACTGGATATTTTGGCATGAATATATATGAAGAAAACTTACTTTTTTGGTACAAGAATTCAGATGTACAAAGATGGATGTATTATTATTTTTTATTTCCTGCCATAAGTACTCTTGTACTTATATATGGTATTCTAAAGAATAAAAATTTAATAAATTTAATTTTCTTTTTAATAATAAGCATATTTTTACTTAAAATTTTACTTATTTAATAACCTATAAAAAAGATATCGATTTAGTTACAAATAATCATTAGACGGGAAAAATATAGATTATGATGATATAATATTTAATATTGAAATAGGAATCTTGGGAGGAGTTATATGGAAAAGATACTTATAGTAGAGGATGATAGTAGCATATCTTCTGTTTTGAGAGTTACATTTAAATGTAGTGGATTTCAAGTAAGGGATGTGCCAACAGGTGAAGATGCATTAGAAAAAGTAGAAGAAGAAAAGCCAGATGTGGTTTTGTTAGATGTAATGTTACCAGGAATAGATGGATTTCAGGTATGTGATCAATTGAGGAAAAAATATCCGGATATTGGAATAATCATGTTGACAGCTAAAAGTCAAGATGTTGACAAAATAAATGGACTAGAAAATGGTGCAGATGACTATATGGTAAAGCCTTTCAATCCAACTGAGTTGATTTTAAGGGTTAAGGCTTTATTAAGAAGAAGTAAAAAAGAAGTTTATACGGGGGATAATATAATAGAAAGTCCACCTTTTAAAATAGATATATACTCTAAAAAGGTATATAAAAATAATGTAGAGTTAGATCTAACCCCTAAAGAGTATGAATTAATGAAAATATTTATACAAAATCCTAAAAAGGCTTTTAGTAGAGAGGAATTATTGAAAGATGTATGGGGGTGGGAGTTTGTAGGTGAGTCAAAAAATGTGGATGTGCACATTAGAAGGCTGCGAAAAAAGGTTGAAGATACTTCATCTGAGCCAGAATATATTGAAACTGTCTGGGGTACCGGTTATAGGTGGAAAGGATAAATAGGATGGCTAAAGATAGTATTAAAAGAAGAATGGTTAGCAATTTCATGATAGTAATTATTGTGACCGTAATAATATTTGAAATATTATTAATAGGACTGGTTAGAAAATACTACTATGGAAATGTGGAAGACATACTTGTTAATCAAATCAAGGTTTCAGCTAGTTTATATGAAAAATATTTCAGTTCCAAATCACTAGAAGAAAATGTGTTAGATGATGTGGATGTATTTTGGCATCAAACGGATGCCCAAGTACAAATTATAGATTCTAAAGGGAAAGTCCTTATGGATTCAATAGGGGTGGCATATAATCAATCTATGAATTCTGCTGATTTTGAAAAAGCACTTAGTGGAGAAATAGGAAAATATATAGGTAGTGTTCATTATGATTCAAATAAAGTAATGGCCATATCACACCCTCTAAAATCAGGGAATGAAATAGTAGGAGTACTACGTTTTGTAACATCCCTAAAGTGGGTAGACTTAATTATTAAAAACATATCCTTTATATTTATAGGCATTGGTGTACTTGTAATGGTAATTGGTGCAATAGTCAGTTTGTTTTTATCAAATACCATAATAGAACCTATAAAAGAGTTAACTAAAAGTGCAGAAAAAATGAGTGAGGGAGATTTTGAAACTAGGGCAAAAATCTTTTATAATGATGAAATTGGAAAACTTTCAAATACTCTAAATTATATGGCTGGAGAAATATTGAAAAAGGAAAGATTGAAAAATGATTTTATTTCATCTGTATCCCATGAAATCAGAACTCCTTTAACTGGAATAAAAGGATGGGCAGTACTTTTAAATAATGGAATAGTCAAGGATGAGGAGAGCATAAAAGAGGGGTTACACATTATAGAGAAGGAAAGTGAAAGACTTACGGAGATGGTAGAGGAGCTGTTGGATTTTTCTAAACTTTTATCAGGGCAAGTGACCATTAAGAGGGAGAATATCCATATGGAACAAATTATTGAATATATAAAAACCCATATGAGCTCCATTGCATATAGGAAAAATATTGAGTTCTTAGTAGAATATGAAAAGCCCCTTGCTATAGTTAATGTGGATAAAAATAAAATAAAACAAGTTTTAATAAATATTTTAGATAATGCCTTTAAGTTTGTGGATGAAAATGGTTTAGTAAAACTTACGGCTAAAAAAGAGAAAAGTTATGTGCATATATTAATAGAAGATAATGGTTGTGGCATATGTGAGGAAGATTTGCCAAAAGTTAAGGAAAAGTTCTATAAAGGTAAAAACAGTAAATCTAAGAATGGAATAGGTTTGTCCATATGTGACGAGATAGTTAAAATTCATGGAGGACAATTATATATAGAAAGTGAGATAAATAATGGAACGAGGGTCCATATTCAATTACCTATAGGGGAGAAGAAGGATGAAGCATAAAATTTTTGTAGTTATAATTTTAGTCATATTACTTTCTGGTTGTATGGATTTAAAAATAGAAAAAGCTGATAATGTGGTGGCTCCTAATAATAAAGCCATACCTGTTAAGGGAAGTTGGAACATAAAGGATTATAGACTCATATTGAATGATTTAAATGTTGAAAATAATTTAAATAGATGGATTAATAATAAGATAATATTTAGTGAAGATAAGGTTCAAATAGGAGATGAAATATGTAAGAATCCTTCTTACAAAGTTAAAAGAGTGAATTCTGAAAAATATTTTTCAAATACTTATAAGGTAAGCCCTAAAAGTCTGGGTATAAGTAAAAATGAAGTTGAAATAATAGATATAACTTATAATGGTAAATTATTTGCTGAATTCATTAAAATAGATGATAATGATTTGGTGTTTTTTGTAGATTATATCTTTTTTAATGTGAAGAAAATGAGCAATGAGCAGGAATTGGAATCTATAAAAGCTCCTATGGATAAAAAGATTTCTAAAACGGGAGTATTAATAGGCATGAGGTCTGATTCTAAGGAATACAAGACCATATGGATAAGTACTAAAGAGAATAAGCCAAATCCTATTTTGGAAATGAATTCCTTGTTTGTACCAAGAAAAACAGGCTTTTGGAAAGTAGGATTGACAGAGGATGAATATGAAATTCCTAATCTCATATATGCCTACCCTATAAAGAATGAAGAAGATGTAATAAGGGAAGAAGATTATGAATGGAATAAGGAAAAGAAAATAGTTTTTGCTGCCAGTGAATATATGGGTATAGAATATAGGGACAATGAAACTAATGAAATGAGATTTAAAGTAATTCCTATAGATGCAGTCCATGAAGGGGTTGGAATAAAGGTTTCTGATGTGGGCGGAAACAAACTAAAAGAAGATTATTCTGTAGGTTTTAAAAGACTATTGAACTCTTTGCATAAGGGTATTTACGATAGTTTAGACAAAAATCTTAGGGAAGATAATTTTATGTTATATAGACAAAAGGGACATTGGGCTATGAAGGGAAGAACTTACTACAATGATAGTAGAAGGGACTATTTCGATTTTGAAGTGGATAAGTTTCCTTCGAAAAAATTAGTCAATTATGATAAATTCCATATAAGTTGGTTGGAAGTGGAGAAAAAAGTTCCTGATGCCATAGATGCCTTTACATCTCCTAATAGGGATGTGGCCATAATAATAAGTGATAAAAAGATATACATGTATAAAATTGAAGAAATAGATCTTTCTAAAAATCCAATGGTTGTAATAGATAAGAAGGAAGATGAGAAAGTTGTAATGGCAGAGTGGGCTATCTACTCATATGTGGATAAATGGGATAAAATAATAAAAGAAGAAATTGAAAAAGATATGAAGAAAAACAATATGGAAAAAGAATAGAAGAAAGGATGGCGTAGCCATCCTTTTATAATTTAAATTCACTTTTTAGTTTTGAAATTATTTCAACCTTAGAGAAACCTTCTAACTGGAAGGACTCTGCTCTCTTTAAGATTATGGAAAATTCCTTAGAAGGTTTTAAACCTAAATTTATTAAATCTTGTCCCTTTACTAACGGAATGAACTTTTTATCTAAGTTCATATTATTTATTTTATTTTTAAAAAAGTCTATTATATGAGAAAATTCATCTTCCTTGTCTGGTGTAGAGCGGCAGGTATGATCAGCTCTGGCTAAGAGTAGCAATTCATTAATTCCTCCTGAAGGAAAAAGTTCTTTAGATAGTTTTCTAAAGGCTTTATCTGAAATTGTATCCCTCGCTTGATAAAATTGAAAGGGCTTCATATGATTTTTTATTAATAAGCATACCTTTTCTATAATCTTTTTCTCATTAGTAAGACGTGGCAAAAAAGTGCTAGCAGGAATTACTCCTTCTCGATCATGATTGTGGGATATGATCCTACCATTTACCATCTCCGTTGTGGAGGGTTTTCCAAAATCATGACATAGGGCTCCTAGCATATAAGTTAAAGGATCAGAACTTCCTTCTTTTAAAGATGCAGCCTTGTCTAGGACTAATAATGTATGATTAAAAACATCTCCTTCAGGATGATGGATTTTATCTTGAGGACAATTTACTAGAGCCTTCAATTCGGGAAAATATTTAAGCATATTCATTTCTTTCATATACTTAAGACTTATGGATGGAGTATCTGAAAAAAGTAAAAACTTTTTAAATTCTTCATATATTCTTTCTGAAGGAAGACTCGATAAGTCCATTTTTTTACATAAATCAATAGTATCCTTATGAATTTTAAAATTAAATCGTGATGCAAATTGTATTGCTCTATAAACCCTTAGGGGATCTTCTATAAAGGTAGAAGGATTAATATGTTTTATTATTTTTTCTTTAATATGAGCTCTTCCATTATGGGGATCAATTATTTCATTTGTAATAACATCCATTAAAATGGCATTCATGGTAAAATCCCTACGAGTGCTGGCTTGGAAGTATGATAAATAAGGATCCGTATCTATATGAAAACCCTTATGGCCCTTAGAAACTTTAGTTTCTTTTCTTGGTAAGGCAAAATCAACATCTTTTAAAATTAATACGCCAAAGGATTTGCCAACTTGAGAAACCTTTCCATATTTACCTAAAATACTATATAATTTTTCCAAAGAAATTCCATAGGTTTCTGTATCTATGTCCTTTGGCTCCTTTTTCATTATGTAGTCCCTCACATAACCCCCTACGAAAAAAATTCTTCCTCCTGATTCTCTTATGTCATGGGATATATGTTTTAATAAGTTTAATTTGTCTTTCATATTATAAATCATCACCTTTTAAGGAAAAATATACTTTATAGGAAATTATCAATACATATAAATAGTGTCATTTGTAGTATAATTAAATAGGATTATTTAGGAAATTATACTATATATAATTATTATACTTACTAAAGGAGTAGAGGACAATGGGAAAAATGATTGATAGCTTAAATAAAATAAATGAAAAGTACAAGGAACTAGAACCGATTCATTTGAAAGAATTAAAAGAAGATTGTACCGTTATTATGGTGGTAGATGTGATAAATGGATTTGTAAAAGAAGGTAATTTATTTTCAGATAGAATTAGTAAAATATTAAGTCCTATTGAGGAGTTGTTAAATAAGGGGAAAAATTATAAAAAGATATTTATAAAGGATACCCATACCCATGAATCCCTAGAACTTGAAACATATCCAACCCATTGTTTGGTGGGTACCCAAGAGGCAGAAATTGTAGATGAGCTTAAAGGATACATAGATAATAATAGTGAAGTCATATGTAAAAATTCCACAAACGCCTTTGTAAATGAGCAGTTTGCCAAATGGCTAAGGGAGAATGAGGGAATTAAAAATTACATAATTGTAGGAGATTGTACTGATATATGTGTAATGCAATTGGCATTGACTCTTAAAGCTTATCATAATGAGAAAAATTTAAAGAACAGAATAATTGTACCTAAAAATTGCGTAGAAACTTACGATTTAGATGTGACTTATCATGATGGAGATTTATTATACTTAATGTCTCTTTATATGATGGAGTCAAATGGCATTGAGATTGTGGAAAAAGTAATATAGGAGAACATAAATGTCATATTTTAAAGTTGAAAATGTAAGTAAATATTATGATGGAAATTTAGTATTAAAAAATATATCTATGAATATTAAAAGGGGTAGTTTTGTGTCCATATTAGGGCCATCAGGCTGCGGAAAAACAACCTTACTGAAGATAATAAGTGGAATAGAGAAAGTTCATGAGGGGAAAATCTACTTAAAGAATAATGAAATAACTAATATGCCCATATATAAGAGGAATATTGCTTTGGTCTTTCAAAATTATGCATTGTTTCCCCATTTATCTGTTAAGGAAAATATACTATATGGTCTTAAAAATAAAAGGGTCTCGAACCATGAAAAGAGTCAGCAACTTGAAGAGATAATATCCGTTGTGAAATTAAAGGAGTTTGTAAATAGAAGAGTAGATGAATTATCAGGAGGACAAAGGCAACGAGTGGCATTAGGGAGAGCTCTTATAATGAAACCTGATCTTTTATTGTTAGATGAATCTTTAAATGCCCTTGATAAAGAATTGAGAATAGGGATGCAAGAGGAACTAAAGGAAATACAAAAAAAGACTAATATAACCACTCTTTTTATTACCCATGATCAGGAAGAAGCTCTTAAACTTTCTGATGAAATAATGGTAATGAAAGATGGTGTGATTATTCAAAAGGGAACTCCCGTAGAGGTATATGAACAGCCTAAAGATCTATTTGTGGCTAAATTCATAGGAGAGGCAAATGTTTTTAAGGGCGTGGTTAGAAATGTTAAAAAAGAGTTTTGTGAAATAGACGTAGATGGACAGATGTTGTATATTAATTCTAATAAGAACTTGAAAGTAGGACAAGCATATACTTTTGCAATAAGACCTGAAAAAATAAATATATGTGCTACAAAGGGGCCCTATAATGAAGGTGTTGTTAAAGAGATTACATATAAGGGAAATATGGAAATATGTAGCATAAAATTGCAAAATGCGACAAAAATAAAGCTTGTGGTGCAAAATGCGAACAATTCTGACAAAATAAGAATAGGGGATAAAATAAAAATTGTTATTGAGGATAGTATGTTTTTTTAAAAAGAAAAATAGGAAAAAAGTAATAACACGCAGTGAATATGTATATTTGCTACGTGTTATTTGTATTTCTTGACTAATTTTGTTAAATACTATATAATCTGTATTAGAAAGTTGCACAAAATTTAATGTTTTTAAAAGAGTTTAATTATTGCAACTATCTGAGCGAAATCCTTTAAAAGGGTTTTGCAAGAATGAGTGAAGGGGGAATAAAAGTGAGAAAAAGCTTAGCGCTACTTCTTGTTTTAGTCCTAGTTTTATCATTAGGACTAGTTGGTTGCGGACAGAAAGAAGAAGCACCAAAGGATGAAACTAAAACAGAAGCTCCAGCAGATGGAGGAAAAATGGAATTAGCTTTTGCTACAGGTGGAACATCAGGTACTTATTACCCACTAGGTGGAGCCATTGCTAATGTATGGAATGACAAAGTTGAAGGGGTAAATGTAACTATCCAGCCAGCTGGTGCCTCTGTTGAAAACATCAATAGAGTATCTGCAGGAGAAGTTGATTTAGTATTAGCTATGAACAATATAGCTGATAACGCTTTCAAAGGTGAAGGAAAAAGTTTTGGTGGAAAAGCTATTAAGAACTTTAAGGCAATCGGTGTTGTATACCCAGAAGTTATTCACTGTATCACTCTTAAGGATTCAGGAATTAACTCTATTGCAGATTTAAAAGGAAAGGCTATTAACCCAGGACCTCCAGGTAGTGGAACTTTTGCAACTGCAATGCCAATATTAGAGGCTCATGGAATTACTCCTAAGGATTTCACTGCAAAGCCAGGAAGTTTTTCTGATGCTGTTGCAGGATTAAAAGATGGTAACATTGATGCTGCATTTGCTGTTGTATCTTTCCCATCTTCAGCTGTATTAGAAATTGCTACTACTAACCCTGTAAAAGTATTAGAAATTAAGGGTGACGAGTTTGCTAAGTTACAAGAAACAGTTCCATTTGCTGCACCATTTACAATTACTGGTGGAGAATATAATGGACAAGATACAGATGCTACAACAGTGACTTTACAAGCTGTATTATATGTTAAGGAAGATTTACCAGAAGAAATGGTGTACAACTTAACTAAACAAATGTACGAAAATACTGAAGAAATAGCTAAAGGACATGCTAGAGGTAAGCAAATTAATGTTAAAAATGCTTTAGCAGGAGTAACTACTCCAGTACATCCAGGTGCTGCGAAGTACTACGAAGAGGTTGGAGTTAAGTAAAATATTTCACATATTAGGCCGAGATAGTGATAACTATTTCGGCCTTAATAAGAGGAAGAGAAAAATGAAAAAAACTTTTTTGATTCTTGCACTTTTGGCGTTGATTCTCTTTAGCTATAACATGACAGTATTAGAAGTATTTGTGGCTGATAAGGGAGTGGATAATGGGAAAATACTACTTAGGATTCCTGTAAAAACAGGACGAACCTTTGAGGTGAATTGGATTCATTCTGTAAGTAAAAGGCCGGTCATAGAGAAGTACGAAATACAAAATAATCTGAAAATTGCTATAAGTGAAATGAAATTCGACACTTTTAGTGCTAACTTACCCGCAAGACCTGATTATGACACCAAATGGGAGTATAAAGACAATTATATAAGGGTATATAACTACAATATGGAATTTGATGAGGTACCTGTAGTTATAGGAGAGGTAATAGCAGATCATATAATATGTATTAAAAACAATGTAGTATATTTGAGGCAATTATACAGACCAGGAGGATTTGTAAAAATAAGGGTCAAAAAAATGAACCTTATAAAATATATGGCTAAGGAGGGAGTAAGGTAGATGAAAGATACAAATGTGAACAAGACATTAGATGAAGCGAAGCAAGAAGAATTGATGGCCAAGTTCGACAGAGAATTTTCTTACAGAAAGTTAAGTGGCTTAAATAAGACTTTAGTTTTCGTGATTACTGTCATTTGGAGTTTATGGCAGGTATATACTGCTACATTTGGATTATTACCACCTACATTACAAAGAAGTATTCACGTTGGATTTGGATTAGTAGTTATTTATTTATTATATCCTATGTCAAAGAACGATAAGACAAATAAGGTTAAATGGTATGATTTTATATTTATAGTATTATCAGTAGGTGTTGTGGGATACCACATTGTGAACTTTGAGAACCTTTTATATAGAGCAGGAGCTTATAATCAAATGGATATGATAGTATCCTTGGTTGCAATTGCATTGATAATTGAAGGTACAAGAAGGGTAGCAGGCCCCGTATTAATAAGTGTATCGGGAACATTCTTAATATATGCATATTTTGGTCAATATTTCCCAGGATTCTTATCCCATGGAGGATACTCTATTCAAAGAATATCAACTTATGCATGGATAAGTACAGAGTCTATATTGGGTATACCTATAATGGTATCATCTACATTTATATTCTTATTCTTATTATTTGCATCTTATTTAAAGAAAACCGGTATAGGAGACTGGTTAACTGATTTGGCTTTAGCCATTGCAGGTGGAGCTACTGGTGGGCCAGCTAAGGCTGCCATAGTAGCAAGTGCATCACAGGGAACAATCTCAGGAAGTTCCGTTGCGAATACAGTAGGTACAGGATCAGTAACAATTCCACTTATGAAAAGTATTGGATATAGAAGTGAATTTGCCGCAGCCGTTGAAGCAGCAGCTTCTACTGGAGGACAGTTAATGCCACCTATAATGGGTGCAGCTGCATTTATCATGACTGAGTTTACAGACCTTCCATATGTAACAATAGCTCTAGGTGCATCAATACCAGCATTACTTTATTTCGTTGGTATATTCATTATGGTTCACTTAGAAGCTAAGAAAAATGGATTAGAAGGTCTACCAAAAGAAAGAATACCTAACTTAAAGAGACTATTAAAAGAAAAATGGTTCTTAGCAACTCCTATATTTGCTATAGTGTTCTTACTTGTTAAGGGATATACACCTATGAGAGCAGCATTAATGGGTATTTTATCAACTATAATAATTGGATTTATAAACTCACACTTAGATGAGAATATAAACTTTGGTTTTAAAGAATTAGTAGAAGGTTTAGAAGAGGGTGCAAAAAGTGCTTTAGCTGTTGTTATGGCTTGTGCAAGTGCAGGTATAATAGTTGGGGTAGTAACATTAACTGGACTTGGAATTAAGTTTGCAAATGGTATTGTTGCTTTATCTCAAGGAAACATTTTCTTAACCATGTTCTTTACTATGATAGCATCTATAGTATTAGGTATGGGTATGCCTACTACTGCTAACTATATAGTACAAGCTACTATTGCAGCTCCTGCATTAATAGCTGTTGGAGTTCCAGTATTAGCAGCACATTTATTCGTGTTCTACTTCGGTATTATTGCAGATATTACACCACCTGTTGCATTAGCAGCCTTTGCAGGTGCTGGTATTGCCGGATCTAATCCGTTTAAAACGGGGGTTCAGGCATCCATGCTGGCCTTTGCCGCATATCTGGTGCCATATGTATTTGCAACATCACCATCATTAGTATTAGTATTTACTCCAGAATCTTTAATATTAGGTTCAAAGGCAGTTACTTTAATAATTTCTTTATCAACAGCATTATTAGGTATGTTTGCCATTGGTGGAGGTGTGAGTGGATACTCACTTACCCATTGTAAAACTTGGGAAAGATTTGTATTAGGCGTTGGTGGTATACTATTAGTAATGACTAACTTAGTATATAATGGAGTTGGTCTAGCATTAGTAATACTAGCGTGGGTTGGACAAAAAAATAGAGTTAAGAAACAAGTACAAGCTTAAGTATGACTTAAAAGGCTAAAACATTTTGTTTTAGCCTTTTATAACGTTTACTACTTTTTTTATTTATGGTAAAATTACAATGTTACATAAGATGTAGGGAGTGATTTTTCGTGGGTAGACACGGTACTATTGAAAATAGAAAAAATAAGCAGGATGCTAAAAGAGCAAAAATATTTACAAAGTATGCAAGATTTATAACAGTTGCAGCAAGAGAAGGTGGGGGAGACCCAGAATATAATGCTTCTTTAAAAAATGCCATAGATAAGGCTAGAGCCATCAATATGCCAAATGATAATATAAAAAGAGCTGTAAAAAAGGGTGTAGGTGGAAATGACGGAGATAACTTTGAAAGAATTTCCTATGAAGGTTATGGTATAAACGGTATAGCCGTAATAGTGGAGACTTTAACTGATAATAGAAATAGAACAGGAAGTAACATGAAGTATTACTTCGATAAAAATGGAGGAAATCTAGGAACTCCAGGTTGTGTATCATTCATGTTTGACAGAAAGGGTCAAATCCTAATTGAAAAAGAGGGAGTAGACGAGGATGCACTAATGGAAGCTGCATTAGAAGCTGGAGCTGAAGATTTCCTAGTAGACGATGAAAGTATTTATGAAGTACTAACAGCGGCGGAAGATTTTTACGAAGTAAAGGATGCATTAGAAGCTGCTGGATATAACTTTTTAGAAGCAGATGTAAGTATGATTCCTCAGACTATGACTAAACTAGATAGTGAAGAGCAAACAAAAGCTATGAATAAGCTTATAGATATGCTTGAGGATGATGATGACGTTCAACAAATTTACCACAACTGGGATATGCCTGAAGAGTAGATGTTGAAACGGTTTGGTGGATTTTAAATGATAACATAATTCATATTTGAGTTTTAATGATAAACACACTTTTTATTTAGTTTGAGAAAACTATGAAAAGGTGTGTTTTTTTATGTTTACAGAATTATAAGATTTTTACTTGATTATAAGTCAAGAGAATTGACAGAAAGAGTTTGAAAATCAATAAGATTTTAAGCATACTTCTCCATTATGATGATAATAGCCCAATTTATGAGGAAATATATATATCTACACAAACTGGGCTAATACATAACTAAATCATAAAATATTCAATTATTTACCAATCTATTAATTAATGCCATAGTGGATAAGAACTTATCTTAAAACACAAAGTTATTCATCGCTCTTAACCATAACGTACTTATAAGCATGCTCTTCGTTTCCATGAATAAGATGAGTAAGCCAATATCCATCATCCATAAGCATTGCTAATAATACTGCTACATTTTTATCACTTTGCTGTTTTGGGTCTGAACATTCAAATTTTGTTACTCTTAGTTTGTCAACTGTAAATGTAGCAACCTCAATTTTTCTTTTTGCCATAAAGTTTCGCCTCCTTTTTTCGCTATATATTATGTAGACGAGCCTTTTGATGTGATAGAATAACAGGCCTTACTTGTTTTACATTTTCATATATTTTGACTTTGAATTTCTTAAATACAGGTAAAAAAACTTCATATTTATGAATTAAAAGAATAAAAATATTATAGGATATAAACCTGTTTAATTGTCCTACGCAAATAATAGGTGTGAGGTGCATTTGGATGAAAATATTAAAAGTTAGTGTTAAGCATATTAAAGTACCATTAAAGAAACCATATAGTCTCTCAAAAGTAGTGGGAACAATTAAAAATACAGAACCCATAATAGTTAGAATCGTCACTGACAAAGGTATATGGGGGATAGGAGAAACAGATCCCCTTCAACTCTTTACAGAGGAAACTCCAGAAACGATTAAAATGATACTTGAAAAATATATATGTCCTGCTATTTTAGGACTAAATCCTTTAAATATTGCCAATATCCATAAAAGAATGGATCAAGTTGTAAAAGGAAATTATTTGGCCAAAGCTGCAATAGATATTGCATGCTATGACATAATAGGAAAATATGCAAATTTACCTATTCATAGTTTATTAGGTGGAAGGCTGCGAGAAGAAATACCAATTATGTGGTCTTTGGGCAGTGATTTACCTGAAAAAAATGCTGAAGAAGCAATAAAAGTGAAAGAACAAGGCTATAGATCAATTATGATAAAAGTTGGAGCATTAAGCATTTCTGATGATATAGAAAGAGTTAAAGCCATAAGAAATGCAGTAGGAAGAGAATGTTCATTAATTGTTGATGCCAATCAAGGTTGGGATACCCATTCAGCCATAAGATTTGCCAAACTTGTAGAAGAATACAGTATTTCATTATTTGAACAACCAGTACCTTATTGGGATATTGCTGGTATGGTAAAAATAAGACAAAATATTTCTATTCCTTTATCTGCAGACGAGAGTTTATTTACAATAAATGATGCAAAAGCACTTATTGAAAAGAAAGCTGTAGATGTATTTAGCATAAAAGTTTGTAAACATGGTGGGATCTATAAAGCGAAAGAAATAATGGATTTGGCAAAAACATTCGGTATTTCTTGTATGATGAATTCAATGATAGAAGAAGGTATAACTCAAGCTGCAAGCTTGCATTTGGGTGCCTCATCAAATAACCTTTGGAAATTTGGCCATGCCTATTTTTCGCCCCTGCGTTTAAAAGAAGACATAACAGATTATTCAATGAGTATAGGAAAAGGCTCAATTAAAATTAATGATCAATCGGGTTTAGGAATCCATATCTTTGATGAAAAAATAGAAAAATATAAAGTGGATGAAGTTACTATAAGTTAGAAATATTAAAAAACTTAATAAAAATTTTGGAAGTAGAAAGTTCTTAATAAGAAGCTTTCTACTTTTTTATGGCAAACTAAAAAAGTATATGAATAAAAAATATTTTAAAAAGTATTAAATAGGGTATTATATACTAAAACGGAGAAGGAGGGCAAATATTGGAAAAGACATTAGTTATTATAAAGCCTGATGGTATTGAAAGAGGTTTGATGGGTGAAATAATTAGCAGATATGAGAATAAAGGGTTTAAAATAACGGATTGCAAGATGATAAAAGCAGATAGAGAAATTCTTGAAAAGCATTATGCTGAACATAGGGAAAAGTCCTTTTATGGTGAATTGATTTCCTATATGACAAGGGGCAAAGTATTGGTTATGATAATTGAAGGTAATAATGTAATAGAAATAATTAGAAAAATGCATGGGAAAACAAATCCGTTAGATGCAGAAATGGGTACAATAAGAGGTGATTTTGCAAATTCTGCTACTGAAAATGTAGTACACGCTTCCGATTCGAAAGAATCTGCTGAAAGGGAAATTTCTATATGGTTTTCATAAAAGAAAAGATTAACTTATTATAATTTATCTCTAGACAATGACATAAGTCTAGCCTATTGAAAAAAGCTTTATATATATGTAAAATATTAATATGTAACTACCTTAGTATTTTAATAACATATATTTAAAGTGAGGGTAAACTAATTTTATGGATAATCAAAGAATCTACTGTAAAAAATGTAAACATTACTATATAACATGGAATAATAAATTTCCTAATGGGTGTAAACTCTATGGGATTAAATCTAATCAATTACCCTCTATACTCGTATATAGATCTACAGGGAAAAAGTGTGAGTACTTTACAGGATAGATCATTTAGGAGGGATAATATGTTCTTTTTTAGAAAAAAGAAAAAAGTGAAAAAAGACAAAGAAATACATATAAATGAGCTGAAGGAAATAGAGGAAAAGAAAAATAAAAGGCAACAGGCAGTGTCTAAAGTGTCTGATGAATTATTAGCAGATGCAATAAAGACAGTCTTATCTAAGAAATAAATTAATTTCTTTTCCGAGGAAATAGTGAAAATAAGGTAAAATGAATGAAAAAAATATAAATAATCCTATTAAAAAACACAGTTTTTCAAAAACTGTGTTTTCTTAACTACTGTTAGAAAGGAGTTCCTATTTCTTAGATGGATACAAGGGAACGATGTGGATAATTATGGAAATGATATATTTATACTGTAATATTTAATATGATAATGGCAGTGTTTTTATATAAATTATTCTTCTAATTGATCAGTATCATTTTTATTTTCCTCTATAAAAGTAAAATCTCCTGTTAATTTTATACCCTTGAATATATAACTGTTTATAAGTTTAAAAGGTATATATGCTGTTAATGAATATATTATAGAAATTAATATTGTTAAAAGTGGCACTAAAAATATATTTGTAACTCCTGCCATTATTCCTGTAAGACGAAGTGGACCTATATTGGCATAAACATTTCCTCCAAACAGGCTCATTATAAACAGTAAAATACCTATTGTTATTCCTAAAGAGAAAAAAACAAATAAGAATAGTTTGATAAATGAACCAAAACTAATCTTTCTAATTTCTATAGTAGACTTCATATTGTATTCCTCCACTTCTATATTTCAATTTCATAGTGTATCTATTCTTAGTATATAGCAACACTATAAATAAATGCGTTATTTATGTACAACAAGGCAAGTTGTTAATATATTTAATGTTTATTAGGAGTGAAAAATATTGAATAAATTTAAGTTTAAAAAGATATATCCTACATTAGGGGCTCTATTTCTATGTACTAATATATGGTTATTCAAGAGTATACATGAGCCAATAATAAGAGTACTTTTAGTCATATTGTTTTGTGTAGGAATATATGGAATAATAGATGAATTTTTAGTGACGTATATAATAGAAATTGATGGTTTAACAAAGAAAAGTTTATTTAAGAGAGAAAAATTGCTTTGGAATCAAATAAAATATGTACGAATATGCCCTAGTCTTGCAAAATATAGAACATTTATTCAAATAAAAAGTTCTCCTTATGAAAACGGAATTATTATAGACTCATGGGTAAAAAACTATAAACAATTATTACAGCAAGTTTTAGATAAACTTGATAAAGATAAGGTAGAGATTGATGAAAAGGTTATAGGACTTTTAGATAAAATATAGAGACATTAAGAAAAATATATATTTAAAAGAATATTGTATGTTTTATAAAATGAACTTATAAATTATTTCCATTTCCGAGGAAATAGTGAAAATGAGATAAAATGAATGAAAATAATATAAATAATCCTATTAAAAAACACAGTTTTTCAAAAACTGTGTTTTTTAGCTCCAACAATTAACTAAGATAAGAGCCACTATAAGAAAGAATATGGATATAGTTACGATGAATACAAAATCGCATTGTAACTCTCTACACGAATCAGGCACAATCAACACCTCTTAAAGTTTATTATATTACATACTATGCTCGTACCAATCATAATGCAATAGGGTTTAATTATTCAACAGCTTAATGTGATTATATATTAATATTTATTAAAAAATCACAAAGAATATATTTAGGAAATAAATTTTAAAAATATGAGGTGAAAATTATGAATGAAAAGAATGTGGATTTTAAGGAGCTAGTAAATAATAAGAGTAAGTTAGGGAAAGAAATAGGACTAAATAATAATGAAGTAGCCAGAAAGGTGGAAGGAAAAGGTGAGAATGTGGCTACTTTAATAGCAGGTAAAAAAGTGGATGCACAAGGAGCAAATATCTTTTTTAATGGACAATAGGGAATTTGAAAATTATATTATTAAACTAAAGCATTATCTGACAATAAAAAGAGATTATAACATATATGAATTGTGGAAGGAATTTTATTTAGTACATGAAAATAAAACTCATTTTAATTATTTTGAAAGCCTAAAAAAATCTATTAGTACATTAGTTAAATTGAGTGTATTAGAAAATATTAAAAAAGAAGAAAGAGTTCATTTAAATAAAGAACTTTTTTCCTACATGGAAAAAAAGTTTCTACATATGATTGAAAAAGATGGTTTTCAAGAAAACTTTGGAATAATAGTAGATTGGTATACTTATCTAAAGAATAACTATTACAAAGATTTCCGAGTAGAAACTAGTGAAAGGGAACTATATTTTCTTAAAAATATAATTATAAAAAATAAAATACATTATGAAAATATGAAGATAGAAAATCCTTATATTATATTAAAATTTAGTGAATGTATATTTTACTTTTACAATGATTTGTCTGAGGAAAAACAAAACAATTATAAATATTTTTATCAAAATATTCTATTGGATAGAATTAAAATCTGTAAAAATATGAATGACCATGATGATCTTAGTAAGAGCATATATTTATATAACAGGGAAAAATTAAAGGGCAAAAAATTTATCTCTTGGTTTTTAGACTATTTTTGTGGATATGGAGAATATCCACAAAAAATAATTAGGCTATTTTTCATATTACACATAATATTTTTTATTTTAATGTTATGTCCCTTTACTGAAATAGCTCATAATGGTGTAATTTTAAAGAGTAGAACCAATGTGAATATGAGTGAAGTTGTAGATATAATATATTTTAATAATTCTAATATGTTAATTAGGGGATGGGGAAAATTTTTTCCAAACAACAGTCTAACTAAAGTGATAGTTATGATAGAAGAAGTTTTAGGATTTGTAGTGGGAGGAAGTTTTGTAACCTTAACTTTACGGAAAATCTTTAGATTTTAAAAAAGATTAGCTAGTTTTTTATGGAGGTTTTGCTATGAATATATTCACAGGCCATAAACTAGAATTAACTGAAAATGGATATAACATTATTTTAGAATTAAACCCTAGTACAACCCTAGCTGAGTTTGCTAGTGAGTTTCACCATGACAACAATGAAAATAATGAATCCCTATATGAAACTGTACATAGATATATAAAAAGAAATTTTTCAAATCTTAAAATAGCAAAAGTTAAATTAGTTGTTGGTTCCCTATTACTTGTTTCAATTCCCTTCACATCAGTGACAGCTCTTGCAAGTAATACCATTGTTAAAGAAAATATAAATAATCTAAAAAGAGTTAATATCACATTGGATAATAAAATTCAAAATTATCATCAAAGTCCTGTCATAATTAATAACAGAGCATATGTTCCTTTAAGCGAATTTATTGAATCAGCAGGTGGAAGTGTTTGGTGGGATGGAAAAAGCAAAACTGTTGGCGTTAATAAGGATAATTTGAAATTTTCATTTGTTGTTGGGGCCAGTAAAGCTACACTTAATGGAAAATCCATTGACATGGCACCCCATTATATTATAGATGGTAGAGTAGTGGTTCCTGCTCGTTTCATAAGTGAAATATTAGGATTTAATGTGGGATGGGATAATACGACTAGGTCAGTTGTTTTAACAAGAGGAACACCAGGAGAAGCTGCCAAAACCTATACGGTACAAGCAGGTGATAGTCTTTGGAAAATTGGAAACAAATTTAGTGTACCAATAGATGAAATTAAGAATAGAAATAATTTAACAACTGATATGATTGAAACTGGTCAAAAACTATTAATTCCTACTGATGCTACTACAGAACCAAACACAACCATATATTATGAAGAAACTAAGCCTAAGGTGGATACATATAGGGTACTTGCTGGTGATACTGTAAATGGCATTGCAAAAAAATTAGGAACATCTCCTGATAAGATTTTAAAATATAATTATATGGATCCAAATCAATTCCTTAATGCGGGACAAACTATTTCCATTTCAACATATGCACCAAGGAATTATACAATTACTCCAGGAGAGTCTGCTGTTCCTGAAAGAAGGGGGAAAGTTGTGGATTGGTTTAGAGAAGGACAATATTTACTGAAAAGGGGAGATGTATTTACCATTACGGATGTGGATACGGGCTTGCAATTTCGAGTTAAAATGATGGGAGGATATAATCATTCTGACATTGAACCATTAACTCCCCATGATACAACAATTATGAGGCGTTTATTTAACACCTGGACATGGAGACCTAGGGCTGTTGTAATATTTAAAGATGGTATGAATATAGCAGGATCCTTAGCTGGTATGCCTCATGCTCACGATACAATCCCAAATAATAATGTTACAGGCCATTTTGACTTATATTTGTCAAATAGTATCTCTCATAACACTGGAATGCCTAGTCAAAATCATCAAAGGATGGTATATAAGGCAGCAAAATAATGTATAGGAAAAATAGTAAATGAATAAAAACAAACAAACCTTAGTAAAATCAAGTTTTACAAAAGGTTTGTTTGTCATGGCAATTTTTAATTATGAAAAATCTGTCTTTTGCTTTCTTTTAATATGTGATTAGAAAAGTCATTTGATATGGTTTCTATATTATCATATTTTAAAATACTTCTAGGTTCATTGGCCGTACTCATAAGGCAAAAATATGGTGGCAATCTAAAGCCCTTATTAATATTAAGGGCATCGATTAGCTGTTTAGCCAAAATATCACTGCCGGAGTTTCCTGATACCACTATAGAAAATAAGTTCTTTTCATAAAAGGATTGTTTTCTATAAAGGGCTGTTAATCTATTGATAACAGCAGATAAATTTGCCGAGATAGCATCGTTGTAATTAGGACATAAAAAGAGTATGGTATGGGCCTTTTCAATGGCAGGATATATTTCTTCAACCATGACTCCACCATAGAAACAACTATTTTTCTCGCTATAGTGCATACAAGTTTTAAATGAGCAACCTGAACAATCTAATATAGTTCCATTTTCCACATGAAACTCTGTAAAGTTAGGTAAATGTTTTTTAACTAGATTCCACAAAGATAGAGTATTAGATGTTTCATAGGAACTAGAATGTAGAGCTAAAATATTAGGGTTTTCTATCTTTTCTTCTGTGACACTCATTAATCTAGCTACAAGTTTTTCAGATAGAGTATAACATATTTCTTCTAAATCCATATCCATAGTCTTTTGCCAGGTTAAAAAGTTTTTTAGATTACCTGTGGCTTCCACTAGGGGATGTCCTATAAAAGCACAGCCTAATGAATTGGCTAAAAAAATTATTTCTCTGCTAAAATTTTTAGTATACAAATCATTAGGACCATGGATTAAAATGGCACCTGTACAGTTAAGAAGACTTTCTCTCCCTAGACTTTGTAAATACTCTATTGTTTTTAGAGTGTCATAGCAAACTCCAATATTATTTAATTCTATGGCAAATAGTATTTGTTTTCCTTGTAAATTAGATAGTTCACTTATTTTGTCTATTAATATAGGATTTAAGTTTTTAGTACTATTTGATACCATATTATTTAAAATAGATGATCTATTCTTAGAGCCTAAAATATATACGTCTATCATATTATATTTACCAGTTCTTCATAGGTATTAACAAGCCTTGTGTATAATTTCCCAGGAAGTTTAACCCTTTCTATTTCTACACCACTAGATGTTAATCTGTTTTTAGCACCCATAAAAACTCCACCCATGAAAGTGGCACTATGGTTCCAATCTCCACGTAATGTGGCAAGTAATGATAATGCTCCAGAAGAAAGGGCAGGTGCTATGAATGGTTTAAATCCTGTACCTCTAACATCTAAGTTTGCTTCCTTTGCCTTTTTAGTTAACTCTAAGGATAGATCTTCATCATAATTACATATACTATTAGCTATGATTAGACCATTTCCATGGGGACCATAAGCACGACCTTCATCCACATAATTAAGAGTTTTGGGATTCTCTTTAGAATAATAAAGGGCACGAGCGTGCATTACTCCTAAACCATATCCCCTTATTTGGCTAGGGAATAGGCCTTTATAATCTAAAATATTGTTAGAGTCCTTATTACTCTCTAAGAAGGCAACTTTACATAATAGGTCTACTGGGTCTGATACTACAGCAAATATTCCTTTATAATTTCTTTTGCGAGCTAATTTGGCATAATGGGATAATATTTTTGCGTTTTTTTCAAACTGAACCATGCGCACGTCACCCACATTAGAGCCTACCTTAGGAACAAAGGCAGAAGCGCAAAAGGCAAATAGGTCACAATCAAATAAGTTATCTTCGTTTATCATTTCCACAGGAGGAAATTGATTTTTATCTATGGAGTATATTTGATTTAATTCATAATTCCATCTATTTAAGGCATTAGAATCTATATTATAAAGACCTATTTTATCTATTATATCTCCACCAAGGAGACGAAGACCTATACCTAGAGTTCCACCTACATCTCCTAATCCAACTATGTTTATTCTAAATTTCTTGTTAGGTTTAGATGCAAGTAATTCTTTCCAATTTGGGTATGCTGTGTTTATAGCACAAATTTTATTATTATTTATTTTATCTTCTATCCATTTGTGGGTAACCATAGGAATTCGGCAATTATCTATTAAATTTATACCTTCCCTTTTAAAAAAGAGCAAATCAATATGGGATACACAATAGGAATCCCTAAAGGACTTAGGATCTCTATCTATTAAATAATATATAACCTCATTACAATTAATTATTTCTTCTAAAGTACAATTTTCTAAGTTTTCATACATGCTTTGAGAAAATAATAATTTGTCATTAAGTTTGTAATAATACATTTTAATCCCTACTTTTCTATTAATATTTGTTTTAGCCTACTTAAGCGATCTAAGTCATTTAGCAGGTAGTGGGATGGATTTAAGTTTAAATCATAATGCATTCCACGACCTTGGTCTGGACAACGGGGTGCCACGAATACTTCACCTAAAGATTCTAATGTTAATTTTCTTTCGTTAATATTATGATATTCATTTTCTATGGACGATAATATATTTATAGAAGCTTCGATACAAGTTTTTGATAAATTATATATGGACTTATTAGAAGCTTTATCAATATATGTTGGTGATGTATAGGGTAATATTAGATTTACAGAAGGTATTAAGTTTCTCCTTGGAGTTTCACCACGCCACAGAGTATCTCCTCCAAAGAATGGAAGAAGATAACTTTCATTAAACCATGCTTTTAATTTTGGTATATAATAGGCACAATCTATATCCCTTCCTTGTCTATCCATAAGTTCCTTGCCCCGGGCAGATAATAGGCCCACAATAGTTTTTTCTACTTTCACTTCATGTTTTTGAAGTAGGGGATGAATAACATTATTTCTATAACCCTTATGAAGAATATCATCTATTAATATAACGGGTCTATTAAAGGCCTTTATCATTTTTACTTGTGTATCAAGATTATTGTAATGGGGAAAAGGACCTATTTTAAAATCATTCATATGTGGAAAAAACATTTTCTCTGTGTGCATAGATTTAGTTACAGTATTTGGTATTATACTTCTATTTAACATGTTACCAAAGGATACACACATGGCCTTCCCAAGTTTTTTAGGAACAAAGGGCATGGTTGGAACATTGTTTTGTGCACATATTTTTCTAATTAATCTCTCATGTAAAATTTGTTTATTAAATGATAAAACTAAATTACCAGGATATAATTCTGTTAGGGCCTTTTGTATTTTCTTCCTAGATTCTAGTATGGCCTTTTTTACATAGGTATTACTTTTAAAGGGTTCCTTCATTACAGTTTCAATATCTAGATATAAAGTAGTTGGAGAATTCATGCTAGTTACATACACTGGGTTAGATTCATTACTAAAATCTAATCTTTTAAAACCCTGTAAAGATAAAATCTCCTGTAGTGTATTAGAACTATACTGGGGTAGCATGTTATTGTATACAGCATATTCATAATCCTTTGAAATACAAAAGGATAGGGTTTCTGTTAATATTATCTGTTCTAATTCCTCTTTGTTTTTCGCAACATTTATAAATATGCCATCTAAAATCAATATTCTTCCACTAGAGTTTTCACGCACATATTCAGACACTTTAATATTTTTCAAATCATTGTATAAGGAATTTAATCTAGTCCAATGATGCATAGAAAAACCTAGAATTTGGCCATTATTATGTAAGTCCCTTAAAATCAATATTCTAGCAGAAGGTTTGTTACAAAAATCCACTAATGTGGATCGAGATTCTTCGTAGTGATCCCTAAATAAAGAGGATAATTCATTTATTGAATCTATGTCAAAGTTTTCAATTAGTTGAACTTTAAAGGACAATTTTTCAGTGGGGCTCTTAAATTGTGGCTCACTTCTATAGAAACCATTTTCATATATATATCTTTGGGCTAATGGATCTATTAAACTGGAAATATCCCTATTTTCATCTATATAGCTTCTTATCTGAGTAGAACTAATTTCTTCAAAGGGGGCAGATAATGTTAATACAGTACACTGGGCAGATAATTTATCTGTTATAGTTTGAAGTTTTCCATTAGATTCCTTTGTAGATAATAGGTTATTTCTATCAAATACAATATGGGAAAATGAGTGTATAGAATCCTTTGTCTTTTCCTTATTATAAGCAGAAGCATTCATAATAACATCACTTCCAACTACAATGTTTACATCAGAGTATGGGAAATTGTCCCTCAAGATTCTTAAATTTTCCTCATTAGCTATGTTTGTTGGAAATTCTTCTGGATATGTATATATATCCAGTTCACTTGCTATGGACATATTTATTATATTTTTTCGTAATTTATGAGGAAGGGTTTGCTTAGACCAAGAAAATTCATCTATGGCTAAATAAACTTCAAAACCTAAATCCCTTACAGAAGTTACAATCATTTTATGGCTAAGGGAAAAGGGATCAAAGGTGCCAGGAAAAAATGCAATTTTCTGAGGCCATGTTAGGCAATAGTCTCCCTTATTAAATATGTAATCAGAAATAAATTTATATATATGATGTAAGGATGCTGCATTAGATAAAAACAATAGGGAATTATTTTTTTCTTTGCTTACTAAGTTCAATATTTTTTTAGCTATAAGCTTAAATATATTATTTTTTTCTTCTAAATTAATTTTATTAGAAGCGAATATGGACCTACCTATAACCCCTAAAGCCATTTGTTCTACCTTTGGTGAATAATGAACAAGACCATTTAACAAAAGGCCTAACATGTTCATAAAGCGTTTATTGTGACATTCATCATCTTGGGCAAACTGGTTTCTATAAATTGAATAATTTGCAACGGCAACTCCAACTGTCTTTAGCAATAAGGAACTTATAGTATCGTTAGATGTTTTGATTTTAAAACTGAATTCTTTAATAAATTCGTCTAATTCATTAGGTCTTAAAGTTAAAATTATTTCTCCTAGATAATTAGGTATGTATTTAGCAAACTGATATCCTGTAAGTTCTAATGCTCCTACTAGCTCAACTACAATTTCATTTCTATTTTCATAAGATAGGCAGTGGATTAACTTTAAAATAGCAAGACCTGCTTCCCTTCTTACATGATTGTGAGAACTTACCTTTAAAAGATTACAATAATGAAGGGCTACCTTGAATTTTTCATGTTCACTACTAGTTAGTGCATTTTCTAATAAAATTTCTATTTGAACTTTTTTAACTATAGGATTAGTAGCGGACTTTAAGTTTTTAAGTGAAATAGATGATAAATCACTCTGGCTTAATTTCAAATAATGATCTTCCTTATTAATATTTAGTTTTTTATTTATTTTAACAAGAAGATAATCTTCCGCAATAGAATTGTTTTTGTATGAATAATCCTTAATTAATTTTTCTATTTTTTCAATAAAAACTCCTTTAATATAATCTGAATCTATTATGTAAATTAAACTGTTTAATCCACTTATTCTCAAAAATATTTCCTTTGAATGGCACATATCAATTAGGAAATAAAAGAAACTTTCATAATAGGAGTCATTTTCATTGAAAGGAATATGCTTAATAGTGTCAATTAAATAAAAGAGCCTATTATTATCATGGGCTTCCTTATCATAAAACTGAGCCAAAGTACATATATAGTCAATAGTATTTAGGTTTAATATTTTAAAATCCTTCCTCTTGTGATTTTCAAAGAAGGAACCAATCATAGTACTTAATAATTCTCCTATCCATCCTTGGTGTTTAGCAATTATTTTATGGCTAGGATATAGGAACAATTGTATATATTTATGAAGAAGTTCCTTACTAGTGATATTATCTATAGATATACTTACATTCTCAGGTAATTCTTTTCTATATTCATTATCATATATGGCTATTAGTTTACCTATGATTTCGGAACTGTGTTTCCTAATATCATCGTCAGGATGAGTTAAGAGCTCATATAAAAACTTTAAAGTGATAAGTTTTTGATTTTGAGTTAAGTATGTGGAATATTCTTCAAAAACACTTAAATACTCCCTTATAGTTTGACCATTTTTTTCACTTCTTGCAGACTGTAATATTAAGTCTAGAGAGGTTTCTGTCCTAAGGAGATGCATTACCTCTATATTATGATATATGGATAAATACTTAACATTATCAATAATTTCTTTTCCCTGCAATAGGGAATAATATGTTTTATCTTTTTTCATATGTGGCACATCTTTATTAATGTCTATACTTATGTTTAAATCTAACAAAAAGTCTTCAAAATCTTTCAACTTGTTATAAACCTTTGTATATCTTTTTTGTTTTTCCTCATCCACATTATCTAACTTATTAAGTATTACATCAAAGGCATCTGATAGGGATGTAATCCCCATCTTATATCCCTCTGGTGTGCTAATATTTTTAACCCTAAAGTCACAATATATTAAAATTAGAGATTCAATAGATAGGTTTTCAAGTTCTAAGTCCCAAACGGAATGGTTAGTGGCAATATTTCTTATATATTCTATATTGTTCTTATTAAACCATAAATCCGTGTAATAATAGTGTAAATAAGGAACTCTTCTTTGTTCCTGATTAGTACATCCAAATTTACCTATATCATGACCGGCAGTAGAACCAGATACCCTTCCTAAATCAATTGATAGGGGAGAGTTATATACTTGTCTTGCAATATACATGGCAAGATAATGAACTCCACAAATATGATCTATAGTACTAAATCCTTTAACTTCCTGATTTAATTTCATAAGTTCATATACATATTGCCTATTAAATGATTTTATAAATTTCATATATTCACTACTATCTTCTAGGGACCTTATTTCACTCCTAGATAGGAAGTTTAGAGGGTACTTACTCTGCCATGTGTTATCGTTGGATTTCTTTTGAAATTGTGATATAATTCTTAAAACTTCAAGGTAAATATAAGAGGCCCTATCTAGTTTTGGATTGAGGGTTATATTCACTGCATGGGGGAAGGATTTTGATAGACAAAATTCGTACAGGTATTCAAGCCAGTTATTAGGCACATGTTCTATACATAAATCTATTAACATGTTTTTACATAGGTTTAAAGTTCCTTTGCAGGAATAATCTTTTTTAGAAACTATTCTGCTTAATTCTAAAAAGAAATGATTAGACTCTATGTGGTTTTTGACAAAATCTCTATTTAGTGAAAATTTATTTAAAAAAGAATCATCTAATAATTTGTGTGATATACTGTTGTACAATTCTTGAATGGTTATGTTGCTCATAAAATACCTCCTAGTCTAGATGGTTGTCAATCTTATTATAACTTAATTATAAGTTTAAATGTATATATGGAATAAAAAAGGAGTGATTTGGTGAAAAAGATAGATGAAAGAGATACTATGTTTGCTAGAATGGCCTATGAGATAGGATCTAAAGAATATGAAGATTACTATAGGAAAAATCCACATAAGCTGGAAATAGACACGGAAATAAGAGAATTACCACCAATGGGAGGGGAAGGAAGTGCCATGTACAATCCTATTACTTCTCCAATTGTGGATGCTACTTTTAGATTTTTAGGAAATATAAAAAAATATTCTGAAGGAGAAGTGAATCCTAATAAGAAGAAAATAGATGATGTGGAGAAAATGACTAAGATTATAAAGGGACTAGCTAAATATTATAATGGAAAGTTAGTAGGAATAACTAAACTTAAGGATGAACATTATTACTCTCATAGGGGAAGAGAACCAGAAAACTATGGGGAAGAAATTGAGAAGAAACATAAATATGGAATTGTATTTGCCGTAGAGATGGAAAAGGACATGATTTTTCGTAGTCCCCAATTATCTGAATCCATAGGAGTAACTAAAGGATATGTGGATGGAGCCATAATAGGAATGATACTTAGTCACTATATAAGAGAATTAGGATATGATGCAAGGAATCATATGGATGGGAATTATTTAGTGATTGCGCCATTAGTGGCAAGGGATGCAGGCCTTGGGCAAATTGGAAGACATGGACTTTTAATAACCAAAGAATATGGAGCTAGAGTTAGGCTGGGAGTCGTAACTACAGATTTAGAATTAATAGAAGATCCTAAGGAAGAGTTTGGTTTAATTGAATTTTGTAAAGTCTGTGGACGTTGCTCTAAAACTTGTCCAGGTAGATCCATACCTAAAGGACAAATGGAAACAATAGATGGAATTGAAAGATGGAAGATTAACGCTGAAGAATGCTATAGAAGGTGGAGGGCTTTAGGAACGGACTGTGGTATTTGCCTAGCTAATTGTCCATTTGCAGATAATATACCAAGTAACTTAGTGGACAATTTAAAAGAAGATTGGGCTAAAAAGGAAGTATTGAAAAATTTTGCAGAAAAACATCCTATTAGACCTTACATAAGAGGCAATGTAGATTGGTTAGAATAAATTTAGCTTATTAGTTAATTAATCAATATTTTTTATCATATTAAATAAATCTTCCTATAAAATCTGCTTAGGATACAAAAACTATACTAGAAACGAAACACCAAAATCTATGAGGTGTAGGTGGTGTGAATACAGGCTTTGGAAAGTTTTTTATGTATTTCAAAATAAGCTGTATCTGAATATGATAGTAATATACCCATTTCTGTACTAGGAGGAAGATATGATGAAAAGAATATTGGTAACGGGCGCTTCTGGACAAATTGGCACTGAATTGGTAAGCATGCTCAGGAATAATTATGGAAAGGATAACATTGTTGCTAGTGACATTAAACCTTCGAAAGATTCTAAAATAGTAAACTCAGGACCATTTGAAATAATAGATGTTACAGATGGACGAAAGATTGGAGAGGTAGTAAAGAAATACAAGGCAGATACTATTATTCATTTAGCATCCCTATTATCAGCAGTGGCTGAAGGTAATCCTACCCTGGCCTGGACAATAAATATGGGAGGATTGTTTAATGTATTAGAAGTGGCAAGAGAAAACAAATGCGTTGTATTTACCCCAAGTTCTATTGCTGCCTTTGGTCCATCAACTCCTCAAGATCATACTCCACAGGATACTATTCAAAGACCAACTACCATGTATGGAGTGACTAAGGTTAGTGGAGAAATATTGTGCGACTATTATCACAAAAAGTACGGAGTAGATACACGTGGGGTGAGATATCCTGGTCTAATTTCCCATGCGGCATTACCTGGTGGAGGAACTACTGATTATGCAGTACACATTTATTATGATGCTATAAAGAACAAAAAATTTGAGTGTAATATACAAAAGGGAACTTATATGGATATGATGTATATGCCCGATGCATTAGATGCAATTGTAAAGCTTATGGAAGCGGATCCATCTAAATTAAAGCATAGAAATGCATTTAATATTACAGCAATGCAATTTGATCCAGAGGGAATATATAATGAGATTAAAAAGCATGTACCAAACTTCCAAATGGAATATAAGGTTGATCCAGTGAAGCAGGCCATAGCAGAATCTTGGCCAAATTCTTTAGATGCCAGCTGTGCAAAAGAAGAATGGGGATTTAATCCTAAATATGACTTATCTTCCATGACTAAGGATATGTTAGATAAATTAAATAAAAAGTTAAAATAATGAAAAACTCCTCTTGAAAAAAGAGGAGTTTTTCAAATTTGTTTAGAAAATAATAAAGTAGTGAAACTACTTAAAGAAGATGAACTTATATAGTATAATAGATTTTAGACTTAAAAATCTAGGGTTAAATACTAGAGTTAAATAATTGAACAAAGGAGTAATAGACAATGAGAAATACAGATTCTATTTTAATAAAAAAAGCAATAATTCATGTGTTAGATAATAATTCTGATATGCCAATTTTAACGGATTACGAGCAGGAAATAGATGAGGTTATCCATGAATTTTTAGAGAAACATATTATAAAGTGCCTACAAGATGAAACTAATAAGAAAGCTAATTTTAGGTCAGGAAATCAAGTAGTATTAAATTCTTGTGAGGAGATATTTGATGATGGTGATACTTTTGTAGAAAACTCTCAAAGGATTGCAAAGCAACTTTTTAAAGTAATGAAAAGTAATAATAATATATCTTCTTGTGATTTGGTTATAGCCCTATATTCCTTTGAAGATAATGAATATGTAGCTGTTCTTAAGCTGGATTACAGCACATCTTTTATACATCATGTGGAATTTGTGGAGGAAAAATTTAAAATATCCATAATGCCTCAGGCTATAGGTCTCCCAGGACTAAATCAAAAGATACAGAAATGTGCTTTTATAAAAAGATATGATGAAGATGCTGAATATGATTTAATAGTTTTGGATAAGCAAATGTTCAATAAAGAAGATGACGCAGGTGTAGCACAATTTTTTATAAATGACTTTTTAAATTGCAATATGATATTAGACAGTAGGGACAAGACAAAAATATTTAAAAGTGCAGCTGAAAAATGGACAAGAAAAAATTTAAGAGAAGACATAGAAAAGGCCCAAGAAGTAAGAGAGGGAACCATAAGTATTCTTAAAAACGCAGCAGAAGTAGATCTAGATGGATTTGCAAGAACCGTATTAGGTGATGATAGGGATAAAAAGGATCACTTTATACAACATATGAATAATGAAGGAATAGAGATACATGGATTTGACATAGACAAAAATTGGGTAGAGAAGAAGATGAAAAGAAGGGTTATGAAGACAAATACAGGTATTGAAATTAAAGGAGAATATGAAGATTTTGAAGATGACTCTAAAATTGAAATTAAGAGAAATGGTGATGGAACTGTAAATATAGTAGTAAAAAATGTGAGATTTTTTCAAGAAAGATAGGTCAAAATACAGTTTAGGAGAATAAAATATTATTAAATTACTAAAAATAATTATAAATTATAAGTTTTCAATTCCATTCCCTTTAAAACTGTATTGTAATATTGTATAATATAATTAAACGTACCTGGAATGTGCGTATAAGCTTCATAATTCAACCGACAAATAACATCCGGGAGCTCGGGTTCTCTTATCTATGAAATGCCTTTAAATAGGACTTCAGAAATAAGAGGCAGGTACCCACTTGGTTGAGACGCGGGTGTGAATTATAAAGCAAAACGGCATTCTGGGACTTATTTTTTTGTAAAGACATATTTTAAAGTACTGATTTTTACACTACCAGTAATTAATATGGAAGCCATGTATACTAAAAATCCAAATAAAATACTTATTGTTGTATTAAGAACAAGGCCCATTTGTAAGTTAGAATATGCAAATTTTACACATGTAATCATTAAACAAGTACATATTATAGGTTTTAAAATGTCGTTAATAAATTTAATAGACATTTTTTTTATGAAAAATTTTAAAGATATGACATTTAAAGTACATATTATTACAGAGGATATTAAAAATCCATATAGGAATCCTTTAATACCATAACGTGGATTAGGTACTAAATAAAAAGTACAAAATAGCTGAAAGCTAATTCCTATTAAGTAATTAATAGTAGTAACTACCTGCTTACCCATACCATGAAGTACTCCCGCTGCCGTATGATGAAGACTCCAAAGTATAACAGTATAAGATAAAAAAGATAGATAGAAGGATACGTCATGTTCATTGTATATTACTGTACAAATAGGCTCTGAGAAAGTTAAAAACAAAGCAAAGAGTGGAATTGATACGAATAAAGTCATTTTCATAGCTAAACCTGATTTTAACCTAATATTATCAAGATTTTTATAAGCCATTTCCTGAGACACGTTAGGGATAATATTTATTACTAAAGCAGATGTTACTATAAATGGTAAAAATAATAGAGGAAAGGCCATTCCTGTAATTTTACCAAAAACTTTCATAGCTTCCACATAAGAATAACCAGCAAGCTGAAGCTTTTGAGGTATTAATAGGGCGTTTAATGATTGCATAAGGACTGCTATTAATCGAGTAATTGTTATGGGAGTAGCTATTATTAGCATATCACCTATATAAAACAGAGGTCTATTCATTAGAGGAGAATAGTTTCTTCTTAATCTTGTTGTTTTTTTAAAATTATAGACTAACCATATAAATCCTGTTAATTCCCCCACTGAAATACCAATTACAGCTACCAGAGCAGCATACTTTGTTTCAACAGGACCTAATAGATATAATGTACCGATAACGAATGTAATTCTAAAAAGTTGCTCTAACACCTGAGAAGTTCCTGCAGGCTTCATTTCTTTTATGCCATAGTAGTATCCTCTGAATATGGAGGATAAAGTAATTAGAACAATAGAAGGACAAATTCCTAATAAGCTATAGTAAGAATCTGGGGACTTTAATAATTTATCACTTATAAATCTGGCATTTTTAAATAAGAGAAAAGCAAAAAAAGTGCTTATAATAACACCTGTTATAGTAGCTAATGCTAAGACCCTATAGCTACTTTTTTTGTTACCTAAAGACATATGATGGGCTACCAATTTTGATACGGCCACAGGTAGTCCCGCAGTGGTGAAAGTAATGCATATCATCAAAACGGGAAAAACTAAATGAAATAAGCCTACGCCTTCTGCCCCTATCATACGAGAAAGAACTACTTTATAAAAGAAGCCCAAAAATCTTACTATGAAATTTACAACTACTAATAGAAGTGTGCCGTAAAGAAAAGAATTTTTTTTCATGGATAACCTCCTTTAACCCAGATTATTCATAGAAAGTTTGAATTTGCTATGAATAATCTGGGTTTAATTTTCTCATACTAAATTTTTTAAACCTATAATAATCATATTCTTTACAAGTTAAAATATGAGTCTCAGATAAGTAGAATAAATAATGAATAGGTGTAGAATATTAAAAAAGAGAAATGATATAAGGAGGTATATGAATTGGAATTGGTATGTCCTTTATGTAATGGTCTAACTAAATATTTGTGCAGATGTGAAAAGTGTGAAAGTGTTATGGTGGATAAAGGGCCAATAACAGATTTTTTAGATGAATATAGCCCATATTTGCCTATTGAATTGACAAGTAAGGTAGATGGAGCGAGTAGCAATATTTGTGTACATTTATTTTATTGTGAAAAATGTCGTAACGATAAAAGAGTAAAAATTGAAAGAATAAAATTTTAAAATATAGTTGACAGAAAGGAAGAATACTATTATTATATAAATAACTTTAGTACTTTAAAGCGATAAAATATAAAAGTGAGGATGGGATAAGGGTGGAAAGACAAAAGTATGATTATATGATATTAACTACTGAGAAAAATGAAAAGGAAAGAAGAATCATAGAAGAAAAGTTAATTGAAAAGGGATTTAATGTATGTAGTAAAACTTATAATAAGAACATAAAATATTATATTGAATATGCACAAAACAATGAAACTGATGAAATAATTCAAATAGAGGATGATTATTTAAAAAATATAAGTCTTAAAGACAATAAAGTAACTAAGAAATTTTTAAAGAATTTTATAAGTCAATTAGAATACGGACAAAATTATGTTTCTATTCATTAAGGATACATATAAATGTATAAATAAATATTAGACTTTCTTAACATTTTAAATACAGTTTTTTAAACTGTATTTTCTTTTGTTTAAATAGTTTAAATAAAAAGGTCTTATGCATATTGAAACCCCTGTGTAGAAATTTGACGAAAAATGTACAGAAATATAAAAAAATGAAATTCCATATAGAATTTTATTCAAAAATAGGAGGATTTAACTAGACTTCTAAAACGGAGTTTTTGTATAATTATAATATATGTAGTGTTTATAAGAGTTTAATGAACATTATTAATGGGAAAATGGTTAAGTCACCATAAAAGGCAAAGATTTTCGCTCTATGGGCAGTTTCCATAATTTTGAAATCGTTGCAAATATAAAGAAAGGAACTTTAAAAGGAAAGACTAATTAATATAAAAGGAAGAATGAAAATTACTAAATAACTTAAGTAAAATTAGAGGTAAGTATAAAGTAAAACTTAATTCGGATGGAGGATTAGAATTGTTAGTCATCGGATAAAGTTGTTTTTAGGAGGGTCTTATGGAAAAATTCAACAAGAACACTTTAGACAAAAGAAAACCTCAACATTTATATGTTCAATTATTTAACCTAATTAGGGATATTATAATAAGAGGGGAACTAAAGGATCATTATAAGTTACCACCTATAAGATCATTAGCAGGTCGATTGGAAGTGAATAATAGTACTGTAGTAAATGCATATAGATTGTTAGAAAAAGAGGGTTATGTATATAAAAAAATAGGAAGTGGTACATTTGTATCTCCTAGACTTGAATATGATAATGAAGATGTAATATTAGAAAAATATCCTGCTAAAGATGATCTGAAGTTAATGGACCAAGGGCAAATACAGATTAGAAAAGATATGATAAGTTTTGCTAGTGCAACGCCTACACCGGATTTATTTCCAGTGGAAGCCTTTAAGGTGTTGCTAAATGAAGTATTAGATAGGGACAAGGGTGAAGTTTTTGGATATCAAGAAAGTCAAGGATATTTTCCATTAAGGGAGTCTTTGACTAAATATCTGAAAAATTACAATATTGAAACTAAACCTGAAAATGTACAAATAATATCAGGAGCTCAGCAGGGGATAGATGTAATAGCAAAGGCCCTAGTGGAATATAATGACAGGGTAATTGTAGAAAGTCCCACGTATACAGGCGCAATTGGAACATTTAGATCAAGGGGAGCCCAAATAATATCTATTCCTATTTTAGAAGATGGTATAGATATAAAAAAATTAGAAGAATCAGTTAGGGTCAATAAGCCAAAATTGATTTATTTAATGCCCAATTTTCAGAATCCTACAGGGTATAGCTACTCTTTAGAAAAGAAGAAGAAAATATTAGAAATAGCTAAAAAATATAATGTATTAATAGTAGAAGACGATTATTTAAGTGATTTAGTATTTAATAAAAAGGAAAATGGCACATTAAAGAGTTTAGATAAGGATGGTTTAGTAATATATATAAAGAGTTTTTCTAAGATTTTCATGCCTGGACTGCGCCTTGGATTCTTAGTCATGCCTCCAAGGGTGTATCATAAAATATTAAGAGCCAAACATACATCCGACATTTCCACTTCTGGTTTAAATCAAAGGGTATTTGATTTGTACTTAAGGAGAGATATTTGGAGAGATCATATACACCATATGGAGAAAATATATAAAATAAGATTTGAAGTTATGTGCAAAAGTATTAGTAAGTACTTTAGCGAATCAGGTTTAGAATACAATATTCCAAATGGAGGTTTAAACTTTTGGTTCAAACTACCAGAGGGATTAAACTCTGATGATATATATGACAAAGCAGTGAAAAAAAATGTACTAATAATACCAGGAAATATATTTTTTCCTATAGTAAATGAGAATAGTTATTTTAGATTAAGTATAGCAGCCGTATATCCTGAACAAATAGAAGAGGGTATTAGGATATTGGCTAACATAATCAAAGGATACAATAAGGAACATATAAGGGATTCCTATACTCCATTATTATAAGGAATAGTGAAAAAAACATTTCCTAATAGGACTTGTTGATTTTTTTCTTATACCTAATATTATTCCTCCTTAGGGCATAGGATAATAAAAAGCCTTTAAAGGGGGACTTTTTATGAGAATTGGAATTCCAAAAGAGTCGGGTATTGGAGAGGGAAGAGTTTCAATTACTAATAGTGAAGTTAATAAACTAGTAGCTGCGGGCCATAAAGTTTATGTGATGAAGAATGCTGGCATATATGCGGGAATAAGTGATAATATATACAAAGAGTCCGGAGCTGAAATAGTAGAAGATATAAAAGAACTTTATAATAAAAGTACCTTAATAGTAAAGGTGAAAATACCATCCTTATTAGAGCAAGAATATATAGGAAAAGAGCATATATTATTTTCTTTCATATTACCTTATAAAAATCCTAAATTTGTAGAGAATATGCTAAATAAAAAGGTCACAGCCATTGCCTATGAAAATATTAAAAGTATAGAGGGAGAAGCAATAATAAAAAATCACATGAGTACCTTAGCTGGAAAAATAGCCCTATTATTTGCAGGGAAATTTTTGCAAAGTAATTATGGAGGAATGGGAATACTATTAGGAGATACTTTGGGATCTCCTCATACGGAAGTAGTTATATTAGGTGCAGCCAGTGGAGCCTATGCAGCTGCTAAGACAGCTTATGGACTAGGCTGCAATGTAACTGTTTTAAATAGAAGTGTGAGTAGATTAGAATATATTAAGGATAGAATGTCAAGTATAACTTGCTTAAAATTGAAGAAAGAAAACATACATAAAGTAATAAAAAAAGCGGATATTATAATAAATACTATTGATTTAAAAGGACAACAAAAGGAACATATAATAGAAAAGAGAATGTTAAAGAATATGAAAAGAAAGAGTGTTATAATAGATATGGCCTGTGATGTAAATGGAGCCATAGAATCCATTAAGAAAACTAGTCACAAGGAACCTACTTATATGGAAGATGGAGTTATTCATTGTGCTATTTCAAATTTGCCAGGAATAGTACCTGCTACTGCATCGAAGCTATTAGGAGAAACCATAGAACCTTATATTAAGTATGTGGCAAATGAGGGATTGAAAAAAAGTATGTTTAATAATAGGGGGCTAAGAAGCGGTTTATGTATGTATGATGGATTTTTATTAGATAAAAAAACAGCTAAATTATTAAATGTAGAATATTCTACTTTTGAAGAAGCCTTTTAGGTATGTTCTAAAAAATATAAGGTGAGGTGAGCCTATGAATGTAAAATTCATTATAAATCCTTCATCAGGTAAACAGATAGTTCAAAAAAGCCTTGATAGGATAATTGGAAGATTAGTATTGGATAAAATTATAAAAGAAGTAGATATATACTATACGGTAAATGAAGAAGAAACTTTTAATGAGTTAAAAAATATTCCTAAAGGAATGTTTCACTTAATAGTGGCGGTAGGTGGAGATGGAACTGTAAATCAAGTGATAAATGGAATGGTAAAATATAATATAGATGTTCCCCTTGCCATACTTCCTAGTGGAACGGTGAATGATTTTGCCAATTGGTACAAAATATCTAATGATGTGGAATCTTTTATAGAAATGATTAAGAATATGAATACGGCAAAAATTGATGTGGGAAAGGTTGGAGAAAAGTATTTCTTAAATGTGGCTGCCGGTGGAATGTTTACAGATGTAGGCTACAAAGCATCATCAGATTTTAAAACTACATTTGGCAAGTATGCCTATTACGTAGAAGGTGTGAAGGAAATTCCTAAGAACCTTTTTAATAGTATAGAAGTAGAGATAGAGTATGAAGAAAAAAAAGAAAAAAAAGAAATTTTTATGTTTATAGTATCTAATACACCTATGGTTGGTGGGTTTAAGAAGGTTGCTCCCATGGCAAAAACAGATGATGGATTACTTGATGTATGCATAATAGAAAAATGTGATATAAAAGATTTTGTCACATTGTTTTTGCAAGTAATTGCAGGAGAGCATATAAACCATCCTAAAATTATGTATCTTCAATCTAACAAAATAAGAATAGCACCTACGTCTAAGGATGAAGAGATAATATTAGATTTAGATGGGGAAAAGGGTGAAAAGTTACCAGCTACCATATTAACAATTCCAAAGGCAATAGAAGTGGTAATTCCATAGTAAGTAAAAAAGGGAGAGACTAAGTTTAGACTCTCCCTTAAAATTATTTTTTCTCAGCAGTTTTTTCTATAGGAATAACTTGCGTAGAAGGAGTTTTCATACTACATTTTCCATCGAAAATAGCTTTGTCTTCTATTACCAGGCTATCTACTTTTAAGTCACCTGTAACTTTACCAGATGAATTTATCTTAAGTTGTTCTCTTGTAGTAATATTCCCATTTACAGAACCAGAAACTATAACATTATCCGCTTGTATATTTCCTGTAATCTTACCTTCAACTCCTAAGATTAGATTTCCATTTATAACTATATCACCAAAAAATTCTCCATCTATTCTTACGGTACCTTGGGCATTTAACTTTCCTTCAAATTTGGAACCTTGACCAATTAAAGTATTGATATTTCCATTAGTATTTTCTGAACTAGTATTTTTTCCAAACATACTAAACCTCCATTTATTCTAAAGTATTTTATCCCCATGTGTTTTTTTATAAAATTAAAATTCTCATATGTAGACCTGAAAATTATTTGCTACTTAAAATTTTAATAGGATTAATTCTTTTACCATTATAATGAACTTCAAAGTGTACATGAGGTCCAGTGCTACGACCTGTATTTCCCATTTTTGCTATTAACTGTCCTTTGGTCACCTTTTGCCCAACCTTTACTAAATTACTTTTATTATGAGCATATACAGTCCTATAACCATATCCATGAGATATAATGAGAGTGTTTCCATAGCCAGACATTCTGTCTGAGAAAACAACAATACCATCAGCTGCAGATAGGATGTTTGTACCTGTTTTGTTGGCTATATCAAGACCCTTATGAAATTGTCGTCTATTTGTTAATGGAGATATTCTATAGCCAAATTTTGAAGTGATTTTTCCGTAAGTAGGCCATTTGTCAGGTTTACACTTTAAAAATTCTAATCTGTCATTTACATCCGTGATTAATTTTTGTAAATTATCATTCTTATGATCCATACTATTAGATAGTGAAAATATTTGAGAGTCTAATTCTTCATCTGTGGAATCTAAGTTAATTCTAGATACCATAGATCTTGAAACTTCTCTTGGTTTTATGGAATCAATGTTTTTTTTTAATCCCACCATTGATCGAATTTGCTCTTCTAATTTATTTAAAGCTTCTAGTTTTTCACTAATTAATTTTGTTTTATCCCTAAGTTCAGCAATTTCCTCAGCTTGAGCACTGTTTTCAACAGTTAGATTACTAATCATCTTCTCTTTGGCGGCTAAATTTTTATATAAAGAAGCATTACCACTTATTAAAAATGCCAATGATGCACAAATTATAATAAAGGATATGAATGAGCAACCTAGAAAAGTGTATAAAAAAGATTTTTTAAATTTAATTTGCTTAACATTTTCTCCAGAATGGGGAACTATCATAATAGATACAGATTCATTTTTGAGTTTTTTTATGATACAATTGAGTTTCATATTAAATTTCCTCATTTCTAAAACGCTATTGGTTAGTATATTCTACAAAAAAAATAAAAATCCTTTAAAAAAAAGTAAAAATAAGAAGGAAATTTAAATTAAATGTAGAACTAGTAAATTTCATGAGAAGGACCTATTAAGAATCTAATTATTTATTTTTGCTTCTTGAAATAAATATAATAAAAATGGAGTGAATAAAATGAGTATAACCATAAAAGATATAGCAAAACAAGCAGGTGTTTCCATTTCTACAGTGTCTAGAGTTATAAATGGATCTAAACCTGTAAGCAATGAGATTAGACAAAAGGTAATGCAGATAATTGAAGAAACTGGATATATGCCTAATCCCATAGCAAGAAGTTTAGTAATGAAAAAGAGCCAATTGATTGGTGTAGTAGTACCTGATATTTCTAACACCTTTATAAATGAAATACTAAGTGGAATAGAAGAAATTGGAAGAATGTATAATTATGATATCTTATTATGTAGTACATACGGAGATCAAGAACAAGAGTTAAGATATTTAAATCTATTAAAGGCTAAGCAAGTGGAAGGTATTGTTTTTATGACATGGGAATTAGATGAGAAACTTATTAAGTATATATCAAACATAGATACTCCCGTTGTATTAATAAATAGAAATACTGATAAGCTTGAAATTCCTTCCGTATCCATAGATAATTTTAAAGCAGCCTATGAGATTACAGAGTATTTAATTAATAAGGGACATAAAGAAATAGCCCTTATGAGAAGGCAAGGACATGATGCATTTAGCTTGAGAATTTATGAAGGATATAAAAAGGCCTTAGAAGATAATGATATCCCATTAAATGAAAATATTGTATACGAAGGAGAATATAAAATTGAAAAGGGATATGAATTAACTGAAAAACTAATAGAAGGCAAAAATGTGCCTACTGCCATATTTGCGTCAAATGATGTAATGGCCATTGGTGCCATAAATGCTCTGTTTGATAATGGATATAATGTGCCTAATGACGTATCTGTTGTAGGTTTTAATGATATTGAACTATCTTCCATATATAGACCTAAATTAACCACAATACATCAGCCTATATATGATATTGGTGCTGTTGCCATTAGAATGATAATAAAGAAAATAAATGAAGAAGAGTTAGATTGCAATATAGTTGAACTTCCCCATGACTTAATAGAAAGAGAAAGTGTTAAGTCCATAAAGTAATAGTATAAATATTTCATAGATAAGGAATACTATTTTTGTATAGTTATATTTATGAAAATGGAGGCTTTTAACTATGAAGAGAGTTGGCGTTGAAAAGTCTTTACAAAATGTGAAGACCTTTTTATCTAATGAAGGATATGATGTAGTTGAATTTGAAAACAATAATAGTGACATAAGAAATCTAGATGCAGTAGTAGTTACAGGGCAGAGTAATAACTTTTTAGGAATGCAAAATACCACCACTAAGGCACCTGTTATAAGTGCTGATGGATGTACACCTGAAGACATTAAAAACCAATTAACTAATACTTTTAGTTAAAAAAAGACCTCGGATGAGGTCTTTTTTAGTAATTTTTGAGTTGCTATTAAACAAAATTCTGATAAAATAGTGTAGTATTATTAAACTATATATAGAGATAAACTACTTCCAACTTGAATGTATATGAACTTACTTCAGTCATATTCCCTTGTAAGTGGCTAGAGTTTGTTGAGTTTGGAAGAAATATACCTATATTTACATAAACTGTGAAAGAGTGTGAATTATGACAAAAAATGAATTTTTACCAATAAGTAAAGAAGATATGAAAAAAAGAGGTTGGGATTACTTGGACTTTATAATAGTTACGGGAGATGCTTATGTAGATCATCCTAGTTTTGGAGGTCCTGTAATTGGGAGAACTCTGGAAGGTGCAGGGTATAAAGTTGGTATAATAGCTCAACCGGATTGGAAAAAAATAGATGACTTTAAGAAATTGGGAAGACCTCGTCTTGGATTTTTAATTACAGCTGGTAATATAGATTCTATGGTTAATCACTATAGTGTAAGTAAAAGAAGAAGAGATAAGGACTTATATTCTCCAGGTGGTAAAATGGGATTAAGGCCTGATAGAGCCACTATTGTATATACAAATATGGTGAAAAGAGCATATAAAAAAGTTCCTATAATATTAGGAGGAATAGAGGCAAGTTTAAGAAGATTTGCCCATTATGATTATTGGGATGATAAGGTAAGAAGATCAATGCTTTATGATAGTGAAGCGGACTTATTAATATATGGAATGGGAGAAAATCAAGTATTAGAATTGGCAGAATACTTAAGTAGTGGAGTGAATATAAAACACATTAACCATATACGAGGAACTGTATACAAAACTGATACATTAGAAAATGTATATGACTATATAAAAATACCATCCTTTGAAGATGTCTCTGAAGATAAAATGAAGTATGGAGAGGCATTTAAGGTTCAATATGAAGAACAAGACCATATAAGGGGTAAGACTATAGTACAAAAGCATAAGGACGAATATATCGTTCAAAATCCACCTACTGAACCTCTAAATCAGGAAAATCTAGACAAGGTATTTAGTTATCCATACATGAGAACCTATCATCCTATATATGAAAAGGATGGTGGTATACCAGCCATTAAGGAAGTGAAATTTAGCCTTATAAGTGAAAGAGGTTGTTTTGGAAGTTGCTCCTTCTGTGCGCTTACTTTTCATCAAGGAAGAGTAATTCAGCCTAGGAGTCAAGTGTCCATAATAGAAGAAGCACAAAGTATAATAAGTGATAAAGACTTTAAAGGATATATACATGATGTAGGTGGGCCTACAGCTAACTTTAGGCATCAGGCTTGTGAGAAGCAGAAGAAACATGGTACATGCAAAAGTAAGCAATGCTTATTTCCTAACCCTTGTAATAATTTAAAAGTGGACCATGATGAATATTTAGAACTACTTAGAAAATTGAGAAGTCTTGAGGGTGTTAAAAAAGTATTTGTAAGATCAGGCCTTAGATATGATTATATAATGGCTGATAAGAAGGATAAATTCTTAAAAGAATTATGCGAGCATCATGTAAGTGGACAGTTAAAGGTTGCACCGGAACACGTATCTCCAAGGGTATTGAAATTAATGGGCAAGCCAGGAAGAAATGTGTATGACAAATTTGTAGACAAATATTATAAAATAAACGATAAGTTAGGAAAAAAACAGTTTTTAGTGCCATATTTAATGTCATCCCATCCAGGTAGTGACTTAAAGGCGGCAATAGAGATGGCTGAATATTTAAGGGATATAAAATATCAACCTGAGCAAGTACAAGATTTTTATCCAACTCCAGGAACTTTATCCACTTGCATGTTTTACACAGGATTTGACCCACGAAATATGAAAAAAGTATATGTTCCTAAAGATAGAAGGGAAAAGGCAATGCAAAGGGCATTGTTACAATATAGAAATCCTAGAAACTATGAATTAGTAAAAGAAGCCTTAGAAAAGGCAGGTAGATTAGATCTAATAGGTCATGGCCCAAAGTGTTTGATTCGACCAAGGGAAGATAGGAAATCATATAAAGGAAATAGGGCAAATCAAGGAAATAAAAGGAAAAATGAAAATAATAGAAATAAAAGAGGAAAAAATACTACAAGGGGAAAAAATCAGGGAGCTAGGAAGAAAAAAAGATAATTTGATTTATAATAAAGAATTTAGTAGACTTGTATAAGTAAGTATAGTCTAGGGAGGAAAAATGATGATAACTAAGGAAATGATAGATAGAATTAATGCTTTATCAAAGAAGTCTAAAGGTGAAGGTCTAACGGAAGATGAAAAGATAGAACAAAAAAAATTAAGAGAAGAATATATAAAGGCCTTCAAAAAGAATTTTAGACAGCAATTAGAGAATATTGAAATAGTAGATTAATGTGAATTATTAAAAAAGTATTGATTATATTTTATAATCAATACTTTTTTAAAATTTATAGGAGGAAAAAGGAAGCCTTTGTAGAATAGGAAAAAAGTAGATAAAAAAATGTCAACGGAGGTAGAAAGATGGCGGAGAAACAATATGTAATATTTAAGTTAGACAACGAGTCATATGGTGTAGATATAATGAATGTAAAAGAAATAATAGAATACAAGGAAACAGTAAAGGTACCTAATGCACTAAACTTTATTGAAGGAATTATTAATTTAAGAGGCGAGATTGTTCCAATTGTAAACTTGAAAAAGAGATTGAAGACTGGAAATACTATGGTTACTAACGATACAAGGGTAATCGTAATAAACATTCAAGATAGGCAAGTTGGTTTTATGGTAGATGAGGCTTCTCAAGTTATAAGAATCAGTGAAGAAAATATTGAACCAGCCCCAGAGTTAATAGCAGGAATTGATAAGAGATATATTATGGGAGTGGGAAAATTAGAAGACAAAATAGTTATATTATTAGACTTAGAATTTATTCTGACAGAAGATGAAAAAGCTAAAATAGGAGAAATTAGAAGTGAATAATGTATTTTTTAATACTATTTAAAAAAAATATAGTATTAAATGTTGAGAAGAAATATGATTTGACAACAGTATAAGCTAAAATATTACCCCATATATAGTGTATAATTCCTAGTGTATACAAGTTATGGGGGGATGCAGATGAAAAAGGCTTTATTGTTTTTTTTAGTTATTATTGCTATAATTGTACAGTTCAATAATAACACTATTAATGCAAAGGCCATAGATTACAATTCAGAAGAAAAGGTATTGATGGAGTCTTTGTTTAAATCTAGGTTAAAAGTTTGGAACAATATATATGATTCTAATGTGGACAAGTCAAACTGGGTAGAGGAGTTAAAACAATATGTTACAAATCCACTACTTGAGTATGATGTAAATGCATTTATTCAGCTAACAAAAAATCCTACTGACATAGACAAAGTAATTGATGTGGAAATAAAAGAAATAAAAAAAATGGATAGAAAAGAAGATACAATAAGGGCTATAATATGTGCAGTATGGACAATGGAAGGACAAAATGGAACATATATAGAGAATATAGAATATGAAATCTTACTTAAAAAAGAAAATTCTACATGGAAGATAAGTGATTATAAAGTTAATGAGTAACAGAAATGGTTTATCCATTTCTGTTATTTATTTTTAAAGGATAATTTTACATTTGTTGGGTTTGATTACATAATAAACCATAATTACATGGACAAATGAGTGAATTTCAAAGTATAATTCTACCCCCAAAAACAAAAATTCCTACAAAGGTCCCATGTTAAAATACCTATATTGTAGGTAAGCACACAATTCTTTGATAAAATGGTCCTAAATAACTAAAGTATATATGATAGAATAGAATTTGTAGAATATTTGTCTAAAAGAGTAAAATAGAGGTGCTTGTATGGATGTAACTAGCTTTAGCGCAAAAAAGATGAATCAAATAATTAAACAGACAATAGGTTCTATTGAAGATGGAAGAAATAAAATTTTTGATATAGCAGAAGCTGTAAGAACCGAATGTAAGAATATTGAAAATGAACTAGAGAATGTAAAACATAAGGCAATGAAAGTTATAAAAGAGGTGGATGGCCTAGAAGTAGCAGAGAAGAATAGTAGAAAAAGGCTCTTATATGTAAGTAAAAACTTTAGGGAATATACTGAAGATGACATAAAGAAAACTTATGAAGAAGCCAAAAACCTACAGGTGGAAATTTATGTTAAAAGGAAAGAAGAACAAGAACTTATACAAGAAAGAACTAATCTTGAACAAAGATTAAAGGCCACAAAAGAAATCGCCAATAAAGCAGACCAATTAATATCAAAAGTAGGCTTAGCCATGTCATGTTTATCGGACAATTTACAAGATGTAGTTGAACACTTAGAAGATGTGGAATATAAACAAGCAATAGCTGTAAAAGTAATAAAGGCTCAAGAGGATGAAAGGCAAAGAATAGCTAGAGAAATTCATGATGGACCAGCCCAGTCTATGGCAAATGCAGTTATAAAAGCGGAAATATGCAATAAACTTATGGATAGAGACAGGGAAAAGGCTAAGGGAGAGATAAATAATTTAAAAGATGTAGTTAGAAATTCCTTAAAGGATATTAGAAAAATTATATATGACCTAAGGCCTATGGCACTAGATGATTTAGGACTAGTTCCTACTTTAGAACAGTTCATATTAAAGTATAAACAGGATTCTCCTGTGGATTTAAATTTTATATATATGGGTGATACTATTGAAGTGAATTCTACTGTTCAATTAGTAGTTTTTAGAATAGTACAAGAAGCTTTGAATAATATAAGAAAACATTCGAATGCTCAAAATGCAGTGGTTAAAATCGAATTTACAGATCAGGTGATTAATTTGATAATTACTGATGATGGAGATGGATTTAATATAAAGGAAAAGCTTGAGGCTAATAAACATAAGAAAGATGGCGGCTTTGGACTATTTATAATGCAAGAGAGAGTAGAACTATTAAATGGAAAAATTAATATACGTAGTAGTGTAGGAATTGGAACTAGTATAAAAGTTTGTGTACCAATAAACAAGGAGTGTGACGCATTTAATGAAAACTAAAACAAATATTTTAATAGCAGATGACCATGCTCTTATGCGTGAAGGCTTAAAACAAATTATTGAGTTAGAAAATGATATGAATGTTATTGGGCTAGCTGTTGATGGAGAGGATGCTGTATCAAAAGTTCAAAAATTAAAGCCAGATGTAGTATTATTAGATATTAATATGCCTAAGATGAATGGTATTCAAGCACTGAGAAGATTAAAGGATATGGGACTTGATTCTAAAGTAATAATACTTACATTCCATGAAGAGAGGGAATATTTATTTCAAACAATGAACATGGGTGCTTCTGGATATATGATTAAAGATACTGAGTCTGACATATTAGTTAAGGCTATAAGAGATGTATCTAAAGGGTATAATTATGTTCACCCTTCTTTAGCAAAGGTTATTCATTTTAAAGAAAATGATAAAAAATATGAAGAAAGTAAGAAAAATAAATTAACAAGAAGAGAATATGAGGTTTTAGAATTAATAGCAGATGGTAAGAATAATAAAGAGATTGCAAAGGATTTATTTATTAGTGAAAAAACAGTTAAGAACCATGTATCTAATATATTTAAGAAGTTAGAAGTAAATGATAGGACTCAAGCTGCAATCTATGCATATAAAAACAATATAAAACCAATATAAAGAGGAGTGGTTTCATTGACACTAAACTTAGGGTTTGAATTTAAAAATGGTTGGAAGTGTATTGAGGAAAAGGAGAAAGAGGACCTTGAACAATTAAACAAAAGGTATATAGAGTTCCTTAATAACGGTAAAACTGAAAGGGAATGTGTAAAAGAAATAATAAAAGCTGCAGAGGAAAATGGATTTGTACATATAGATCAGTTTTTAAGTAAGAAGAAAAAACTAGTACAAGGAAGTAAAATTTATGTAAATTACAAGGAAAAATCTGCTGTACTTATGGTAATGGGCAGTGAACCTTTAGAAAAGGGCATGAATATAGTAGGTTCTCATATTGATTCTCCAAGATTAGACTTAAAACAATATCCTTTATATGAAGATGGGAACATGGCTCTTTTAAAGACTCACTATTATGGAGGAATCAAAAAATATCAATGGACTGCAATACCATTAGCTCTACATGGTATTGTAATAAAAAATAGTGGAGAAAAAATAGAAATAAATATAGGTAAGGATAAGGATGACCCTGTATTTTACATATCAGATTTATTGCCTCACTTATCTAAAAATCAAAATGAAAAAAAGTTGGCAGAAGCAATCACAGGAGAAGGTTTAAATATTATAATAGGAAGTATACCATTTAATGATAAGGATATAAAAGATCCTATAAAGTATAATGTATTAAAGATATTGAAGGAAAAATATAATATTGAAGAAAAGGATTTTTTAACAGCAGAAATAGAAGCAGTACCAGCAATAGATGCTAGGGAAGTTGGACTAGATAGATCTATTATAGGCTCTTATGGACAGGATGATAGAGTATGTGCTTATACATCCTTAGAAGCTATTTTACAGGTTAAAAATCCAACTAATACGGCAGTGGCCTTATTTGTGGATAAAGAAGAAGTAGGAAGCATGGGAAATACGGGAATGCAGTCTAGATTCTTTGAAAATATTATTGCAGAATTAATAGCTTTAAAAGATGAAAAACTAACAGATATTAAAATTCGAAGAAGTTTTGGAAATTCAAAAGTATTATCTGCCGATGTGAGTTGTGCCTTTGATCCTAACTATCCAGATGTGGTAGACAAAAGGAATGTGGCTTATCTTGGTAAGGGTGTATTAGTATGTAAATACACTGGTGCAAGGGGTAAATCTGGGTCTAATGATGCCAGTGCAGAATTTATCCATGAAATAAGCAAATTATTTGATGAAAATGAAATAGTATGGCAAGTAGGAGAACTTGGAAAGGTGGATCAAGGTGGTGGTGGAACCATAGCCTATATACTAGCTAATTGTGGAGCAGAAGTTATAGATTGTGGAGTGCCCCTTTTAAGCATGCATGCTCCTGTGGAACTTGCTAGTAAAATGGATATATATATGGCATATAAAGCATATAAAGCCTTTTTAAAGGCATAAATTAAACAGCATGGATTTAATCCATGCTGTTTTAATTTACGCTGTTTTTTAATATGAAATCTTTAAATTTTTGAGCTGTAGGAGAAAGAAATTTAGATTTATGATAAACAAAGTAAAATTTTCTAGTGGCTTCACTATCTTCAAGGCATATTCTTTTTATTTCACCGTATTTTATTTCTGTCTGTATGGATCTACTTGAAACGATGGAAATACCAAGATTATATTTAACACATTCTTTTATTGCTTGTATATTTTGCATATGAGCTATTACATTTAAATCTTCGATTTTTATATTTTTCTTTTTTAACATATTTTCAAAAAAGTTTCTAGTTCCAGAACCTTTCTCCCTTATAATAATTCTTTCTGACAATAGATCATGTAAGCTCATGGTGGAAATATTTTTATATTTAGAGATGTTAGGAGCAATTATAACTAAATCATCTTCAGCTATTTGTATATATTCTAGGCTAGGATTAGAGACCTTATTTCCCACAAATCCAAAATCTATAAGTCCAGATAAAATATCAGTTACAACCCTTTGTGAGTCGTAATGCATTACCCTAAATATTACTTGGGGATAATTTCTACTAAATGAACTTATGAGTGAGGGTAAAATATATTGTTCCGGAATAGAACTACAAACTAATTCTAAAGTTCCAGAAATATTATCTCCTAAAGACTTTAAAGAAGACATAGCTTCTTCTTTTTTATTTAGTATTTCTATTGCGTAAGCTAAAAAAGTTTCTCCAGCTTGGGTAAGGGTAATATTTTTGCTATATCTATTAATGAGTGTAGTACCTAATGCGTTTTCAAGATTTTGAATATGATTGCTAATGGTAGGTTGGGTTAAAAATAAAAAATCTGCAGCTTTGGAAAAACTTTTCAATCGGGCAATTGTAACGAATGTTTCCACGTGTTTAAAGTCCATAGTATACCTCCAATACAAGTATTTATACTTAATTTTATCATATAGAATAAGCCTTTAGAAGGATTTTCCTAAAGTCCCATAACTAGAAAGGTATAAATCTTGTTTTTAAAGACATACTTAATTCATTGAAAGAAGATTTTTTGAAATTATTATTTAAAAAAAGTGGAACCATATCTTCCCTATGTATTTTTAAGACTATGTTGTGAAAATCTAAATTTTTTATATTTGAAATAATTAATTTTAATATTTTATCATCAATAGGATTATCCTCATTAGTAGAATTAACGCAAAAGGTATCGATATACACATAAGGGGTTGTACTAAGATTATCATGACAAAACCTTATGGATATATCTATACTATCATTGCTAAAGTATTTAAAGGTCCATTGATTTTTCTTTGAATCTGTAAATAATTTACATGTACAGGTAGAGCCACATATAGTAGAGAATTTTTTTGATAAATTTAAGAAATTAACAGCATTTACCCTTTGGTGAATAGGCATAATTTTTCTTATAAGTTTTTCTTTAGGGATAAAATCCATAATATACCCCTCCTATTTTAGTATGTAATAATAGAATATATGATATTATAAATTATAATATGATTATTATTTTTAGAATATCTCTAAGGAGGAATGAAAATATGAAGGGATTATCATGGGTAGTTAGAAACTATAGAAGAATAAGAGCTACATATGCTCATTTGAGAAATCCTAATACAAGTATCTTTGATAAAATTTTAATATTATTTTCTTTTTTATATTTAATAAATCCATTAGACCTTATTGCAGACCCCGTATTAGGCATAGGTATTATTGATGATGTAGTGGTTGTCTTATTTTTATTAAGCACTATAGGTGAAAAATTAGATAAATATACAATTAAGAAAAAGACCAATAAAAAATATAAAAATAAGGATCTAATTGAAGATGTAGAATATGAAGTTTTTGATGAGTAAAAATGGGTATGTAATATTTAAAGGAGTGATAATCTTTGAATAAAATATATACTAAAACTGGTGATAAAGGGCAAACTAGTTCATATGACAATAAACGAATTGGGAAGAATAATATAAGAGTAGAATCCTATGGTACCATAGATGAACTAAATTCTTTTCTAGGCCTAAGTAGAAATTTCATAGAAGATGAAGAAATTAAAGATATAATACTAAAAATTCAAGAGGAACTATTTTTAGTTGCAGGACAATTAGCCACTGTAGATGAAGAAAAATTTCAATACAAAATAACTGATACCCATGTAAAAAGACTTGAAGAAATTATAGACCTTTACATTAAAAAAAGTGACAAGGTAAATAAGTTTATAGTTCCTGGGACTAACAAGGCAAGTGGTTTTTTACATGTGTCTAGGACTATTTGTAGGAGGGCAGAAAGACGAATAATAAGTCTTAGTGAAACAGAAGAAATAAGTCCAACGCTACTAAAATATGTAAATCGTCTTTCGGATACTATATACAGCATAGGAAGATACTTAGAGAATGAAAAGAATTATGTGGATTTTAAAAAGTCATCTATATAGATGGCTTTTATAAGGAAATTATACACGAACAATAAAAAACAAAAATAAAGAAATATACATAAAGTTAAAACTGTGATATAATTTTCTTAGACAAAAAAAGAGGTGAAGAACATGGATAATAGTATTAAGGAAGTATTATATAGTGAAGAGAAAATAAGAAATAAAGTAAAAGAAATAGCAGATAAAATCACAGAAGATTATCAGGGCAAAGAGGTATTGTTAGTAGGTGTATTAAAGGGTGCTAACATGTTTATGGCTGACTTAATGCGCCAAATTAAATTATCTGTTAATATAGATTTTATGGCAGTATCTAGTTATGGTCATTCAACAGAAAGTTCGGGAGTTGTAAAGATTTTAAAGGATTTGGATAATAGTATAGAGAATAAGCATGTTATAATAATAGAGGACATAATAGACTCAGGATTGACATTACAATACATTTGTGAAAACTTATTATCAAGAAAACCTGCTAGTTTAAAAATATGTACTCTACTAGATAAGCCAGAAAGAAGAACTATTGATATGACAGTACATTATAAGGGATTTAATATTCCAGATGAATTCATTGTAGGATATGGAATTGATTATGCAGAAAAATTTAGAAACTTACCTTACATTGGTATATTAGATAGACGAGTATACGAAAAATAATTTAATATAAAATTTGAACTCATAGAATAAAAAAGCTCATACGACTTATACTATTAAAGAATAAGTAGTATTAGGAGGGTAAATATGAGCTCAAATTTTGAACAAGTAAAGCAGCAATTTAAAGCAGCTGATGTGGATGAGAAAATCAGAATATATACTACTACAAAAGGATTAACTGTAGAGGAGTTTAAAGAACTTCTAAGAATGTTTCCACTTCAACATTTAGACAAATTAGAAAGAGCTATGGCTTAGTATAAATAAAGGTGTAATCATATGATTACATCTTTATTTATGTTTCAAAGAAAAAAATGAAAAAATATTAATTCATATGTTTATTATCTTCTTTAAGGGATATAGATAAAATATAAGATACGAAAAAAGAGAGGGTGATATAAATGGAATTATTTAGATGTGAAGTATGTGGTTATGTTCATTCAGGAGATGAGGCACCAGAAAAATGTCCTAAATGTGGAGTAGATAAGGAGAAATTTACAGAAATAGAAGAAGAGGCTGCGGATAAAATTGTACGTTCAGATTATACAAATAAATTGCAGATGCATTTATTTAGCCTATTAGAAGAAATCGAAGCTATAGCAGAAGAGGGCATTGAAGATGATTTAGATCCAGGATGTGTAAAAATATTTAAAAGAGCACATAAGGATGCCAATGAGACTAAAAGGATGATTGTGGCAGAATTACAAGGACATATGAAAAAAGGGAAATGGGGAGTAGAATAAAAATGAGCACTTTAAGTGCTCTTTTTAATGTATTTTAATACCCTTTGCCAACCAATAGGGATGGGACAATTATTCAATATATATTCTTCTAAAAATCCACATTCCCTTTCAGTTAAGAATTGTATAGGGATAATAAGTGTATAACCATTTTCTTTAAGCATTTTAATGAATATTCTTTTTTCCGAAATGGACATGATTTTTTTTGGATTATTGGAAAGAATATGAGTATTGGAAAGAGAATTGTACAAATAATTTTCTTTGGTATGATCATATATATCCATAGTATTTTCTATGAAGGAATAAATAGATTGCTTAAACTCCATATCATGGAATATTAAGGCATTATAAGATTGCCACTCTTCGGAAGAAAATAAGGTATTAATAAAGCATTCATATTTTAAAGAACCATTTCTTAAGCCTTTGAAATATTTTCTAATGTGTTTTTTAGTATAATTACATATTCTATTTTGTTCAATGTCAGATAAATCACTTATTTTCATAAAAATCCTCCTATTTTCTGTAGTATATCCATAAATATGGAAACTTATAGCCCTTAATAATAGAAAAACTTTAGCCTTTGTAAATAGGATGAAATTTGTATATAATTAAAATTGTCATAATAGGAGGGATAAAATGAAAGCATTGGTTTTATTAGGTAGTCCTAGAAGGGCCATGAACACAGATTTTATTTTAGATTGTGTTATAGGGGGATTAATAGAAAAGAATGTGGAAGTAGAAAAGATTTTTTTAAGAAATATGAGCATAAACCATTGTGTAGATTGTAAGGCATGTGCTAAAACAGGTCATTGCATTATAGATGATGATATGAAACTGTTATACCCGAAATTAGATGAAGCAGATATTATTATATTAGGAAGTCCCTTATATTTTAATTCCGTAAGTAGTATAACAAAAACTATGATTGATAGATGTGAGGCCTTTTGGTGTAGTAAATATTTATTAAAAAAATCTTCTATTGACAGAAATAAAAAGAGAAAGGGAATGTTTGTATGCACTGCAGGTTCAAAGGCTGATAACCATCAGTTTAAAGGGGCTACCTTAGTGGCAGATTTGTTTTTTAAATCTGTTAATGCAGAGTATACCCACAACATATTAATAGATAACACAGATGAAAAAAACACAAAAAAGAGAGAAAAATTAATTGAAATTGCATATAATAATGGAAAAGAAATTGTAGATGAATTAGATGTAAGAAAAAATTAGAATTATTCTATAATCTATTTTAGAAAGAAAATTGAAATTTTTTCATAGTAGGTATATAATAAATAAGGGTATATTGTATACATACAAATTAAATAAGAGGTGGAGAAAAAATGTCAAAGTTTTATGTACCAGTAGGATTATCTAACAGACACATTCATTTAAGCAAAAAAGATGTTGAAGCACTATTTGGAGAAGGATATGAGCTTACAAGATTTAAAGACTTAGCTCAACCAGGACAATATGCAGCTGCGGAAAAAGTTGATATGGTAGGTCCTAAGGGAACTATAAAAGGTGTTAGAGTTTTAGGTCCTGTCAGAAAGGATACACAAATTGAAATATCTCTAGCAGATGGATTTGTACTAGGTGTTAAGCCGCCAGTAAGAGATTCAGGAGATATAGAAGGAAGTCCAGGGGTTAAAATTGTAGGACCAAAAGGTGAAGTAACTATAGATAAGGGTGTTATAGCTGCTGCAAGACACATTCACATGCATACTTCAGATGCAGAAGCAATTGGAGTTTCAGATAGAGATTTAGTAAAGGTAAAGGTTGAAGGTAAAAGAGGTTTAATATTTGAAAATGTATTAGCAAGAGTACATGAAGAATTTAAATTAGAATTCCATGTGGATATAGAAGAGGGAAATGCTGCTGGAATTAAGAACGGACAAGAATTAGAAATAATTAAATAATAATATGTAAATCCCATAAACTAAAGGCTATGAAAAAAATTCATAGCTTTTAGTTTATGAAAAATCCCGTATAAATTTAAAGGAAGTGGAATTATGGAGAAAAAATTTAAAGATATGAAAGTTATTTATTCAGGGTGGATGAAGCTATTTAAGGTGATGGTTGGAGATAGATGGTATGAGTACTTAAAGAATCATGATGCGGTGGCTGCCATAGTAAGGGATAAGGATGGGAAAATATTATTGGTAGAACAATTTAGACCAGCCCTGTTATCTAATACATTAGAGGTACCTGCAGGGTGCATTGATAAGGAAAATAAATCTAGAGAAGAGATTATGAGGGAAGAATTAATAGAAGAGGCAGGCCTAGAAGTGCCTATAGAAAAGATAAAGGAATGTATTACCTATAAGCCTATAGTGGGCTTTAGTAGTAGTACTATGCACATTTATGAGATTCAATTAGATATTGTGGGAGAGAACAGAAAAATAGAAAATGATGATGTGACGGGAACAAGATGGGTCACTATGGATCAGATTGAAAATTTAATTAAAGATGAAAGAATAGTAGATAGTAAAACTATAATGTCTTATTTTTATTTGAAGGGGAAAAAGGGTGATACTAAAATATAAGGACATACAGGTAAATATATTTTTCAAAAATAGAAAAACTTTGAAGTTAGAGATAGTAGATAAAAATCAAATAAAAGTAACAGCTCCTAAAAAAACTAGTATGAATCATATTTTTAACTTTATAGATAAAAATGAGAAATGGATATATGAAAAACTTTCTTCCCCAAAATATATTAAAAGTATACTTGATGAGAATGCAAAACTCCTATTCTTTGGTGAGGAATTCCCAGTAAAAATAATAGCTCATAAAAAAGAAGAGGTATATATAAAGGATAAAATGATCATAGTTAATGCAAAGGACAAAAATGAAGAAAGAATTAAATCCTTACTAAAGGAGTGGTATAGATACCATACTAGAAAGTATATAGAAAATAGAGTGAAAGATTTTAGCCATAAACTTAAATTATTTCCGGGTAGTATACGAATAAAGGATGTAAAGACTAGATGGGGCAGTTGTAGCAGTAAAAGAAATTTGAATTTTAATTTGAGATTAGCTATGGCCCCTAGGGAAGTTATAGATTATGTAATCATACATGAAATGTGTCACCTAGTCCATCTTAATCACTCAAAGGAATTTTGGGGGTTAGTTGAAAAAATACTGCCTAATTATAAAAAATATAAAAACCACCTTAAAGAACTTGGAAGAAATATGTTATTATAGTCAATGTACAAAAAAAGGAGAGAAAATAGTGAGAGCAGAAGTGAAATTAACTCTTGAGGATATTATAAACTTTAATACTAACAGGGGAAATAGGAATATTGCCAATAGATTTTTAAATATAACAGGTAAGATATCCTTAGTAGTACTACCCTTTGCACTTATAGGTAAATACATTATGAATTATAATATATCAGAGAGTATGTTATTAGTTTTAGTATCAATACCAATATTAAAGTTTGTATTAACTCCATTAAATGTGAGATGGTTGTCTAAGAGAACTATGAGAAAAAATAAAATACTTAGGGCTACTCAAATATACGAATTTCATGAAAAGGGAGTTAAAATAAAAATTGACGAAATGGAAGCTGAAATGAAATGGTCTCAATTTCAAATGATAGTAGAAAGTAAGGAGTATTTCGAGCTATACATAAGTTCTATGCAAGCCTATATAATTCCTAAGAGATGTGTAGATGATCCAAAGGAATTAGGTGAGCTTATGAAGGCTAAGAAAAAAGAAAAATATTATAAAATGTAATTTACTTAAAATAGGGATAAAGAATCCCTATTTTTTTATTTGAAATAAATTTTTTATAAAGGTAGAATATAAGAAGGAAAACATATGTAAAAGGAGGAAATTATGGAGATTATTTTTATAGCCTTGTTTGTAGTAATAATTATCTTTCAAGTTTTAATTTTATTGAAATTTAAAGATATAAATTCAAAGGGGAAATTATCCCAAATAGAAGAAAGATTAATAAAGATTGAAATGACCAGTAATAGCATACCTGATTCTGTGGAACTGAAGACAAAGGGGTCAGTTAAGGAAAATATGATGAAATTATCAGAGGAAATAATTGGACGTTTTGCTCAATTAGAAGTAAGGTTAAATAAGGATATGGCCAGTAGTACCACCAGTTTAGTAGAGAATTTTGGACTACTTAAGAATCAATTAAATAAGGACTTTACAAATTTTAAGGATGATATGAAGAAAGATTTAAATGAAGATTTTATGAAATTGAATAATACGGTGGAGAATAGATTAGAACGTATAAATGAAAAGGTTGAAGATAAATTAAAAGAAGGTTTTGAAAAGACTACAAATACTTTTAATAGTATATTAGAAAGGTTATCAAAGATTGATGAGGCCCAAAAGAAAATAGATAGTTTATCTGGTGAAATAGTATCATTACAGGATGTACTTACAGATAAAAAGAGTAGAGGAATATTTGGAGAAATACAATTGAATCAAATACTTTATTCTGTATTTGGAGAAGTTAACGATAGGGTATTTAAAATTCAACATAAACTGAAAAATAATACTATTGTAGATGCCATGTTATTTGCACCAGAGCCTATGGGGAATATAGCCATAGATTCAAAATTTCCATTAGAAAATTATAAGAGAATGATGGATAGAAATCTGGATTCAAAAGAAAGAGAAAATGCTACTAAAGAATTTAAAATAAATGTTAAAAAGCATATAGATGATATAGCGGGTAAATATATAATAGACGAAGAAACCGCAAATCAGGCTATTATGTTTCTACCAGCAGAAGCCATTTTTGCAGAGATAAATGCTTATCATATGGATATTATTGAGTACTCTCAAAGAAAATGCATATGGATTGCATCACCAACTACCCTAATGGCTGTACTTACTACTCTACAAGTGGTTTTAAGAAATGCTGAAAGGGAAAAATATGCTCATATTATTCAACGAGAATTGAATAACTTAGGGAAAGAATTTGATAGATATAAAAAGAGATGGGACAACTTATCAAAGCACATTGATACGGTGCATAAGGATGTTAAGGAAATTCATACTACTACAGATAAAATAGGAAAGAGGTTTGATTCCATATCAAAGGTTGAATTAGAAGAAAATATGGATAATAGTAGATTAGTTGAATAACAAAAAGGAGATAAGGGAACCTTATCTCCTTTCATCTTGTACTTTTAAGTGATCCTTAGTTCCTAAATAATTAGTGCCTGCAACTCCAATTAGTATTATAATAGTTCCCACAACTTGATACCAATAAAAGGGTTCTCCGTATATAAAGACTCCTGCTAATATGGAAACTACAGTTGTGAAATTTGCAAATACAGCCACATTAGAAGCTGACAATTTACTAAGGTTATAATTAAATAGGAAAAATGCAACTATTGAAGCTAAAATTCCTAAATAAAGGACAGATATAAGAACATTGTTATCCTGTAATGGAACAAAATATTCATTAAGATTGCCAAGACGAATATGTTTGTATATGGATATGCTGTTGAAAACTATAGCTCCTAGCCACATCATTACAAAGGTAATTTCAACAGGTGTACAATCAGAAGAAAACTTTCTAGCTAGGATATTATAAAAAGCTCCACTAATAACGGCTAAAAGCAAAATTGACATACCGTATAAATTTATTTGTAGAGTTAATCCCTTCATCACTATCATAAAAATCACACCAGATACAGACATTAATATAAAAGCAAATTGTGATTTAGAAGGTTTTTCATCTAAGAAAAAAGGTGCCAATATGGCTACAAATACAGGGATTAAAGCCATCATAATTCCAACTTCTGATGTGGTATTTACCTTTAAAGCATTAATTTCAAGAATAAAATACGCAAGAGGTTGAATTGTGGAAAGTAGTAAGAGCTTATAAAGATCCTCTTTTGTATAATTAAGCTTAATTATATTTAATAGCTTTAGAACTAGAAGAACAATGGCTGCCGTACCAAATCTAAGACCTAGGAAGTGATACACGTCCACATTAACAATGGCCTGTTTAGTAAATATAAAGGAAAGTCCCCAGATACAAAAGACAATCACTGCACATATGTAAGGTAATATATTTTTTTTAGACACGACACTCCATCCTTTCATAATAAACATCGTATGAAGTAGATTGTACAGTATATGACTTTTTTTTGCAATACAAAAGGATGATTAAAGTTTCCATCTGTGGGTAATAATTAAATGAAATTTTAAAAGGGGTGATAATAATGAAATTTATAGATTTTACTTTAAAAAATCAGGATAATGAAGATGTGACACTGAGTGATTTTTATGGAAAGAAAAACATAGTTCTTTACTTTTATTCTAAGGATAATACATCAGGATGAAATCAGGAGGCCTCTGAGTTCAGAGATTTACATGAAGAATTTACTAGCAAGGACTTTGAAATTATAGGAATTAGTAAGGATGGGGTTAAAACCCATAAAAACTATAGGGAAAAATTAAATATACCATTTACCCTTCTTAGTGACAAGGAAAGGGAAATACATGCTCTATATGAGGTGTTAAAACCTAAGAAAATGTATGGAAAGGAAGTTATAGGAACTATTAGATCTACTTTTATAATAGATAAAGATCTAAATATGATAAAAGAATTTAGAAATGTAAAGGCAAAGGGACATGCCATGGAAGTATTAAATTGGATAAAGGAAAATTTTTAATAACTAGCTGTTTTAAGCTAGTTTTTTTTGAAATTTATATAGAGGAACTATATTTAAGATGGAGGTATGTGCAGCCACTTCGTTAAAATAAGTTGAAAATTTCTTCAGAGGAAGTAACTGTCAAATTAGATAGCGCGTGATTGACGGAATATTAAGAAAAATAAAATTTATTTCGATAAGTAGCGTCAAATAAAATTGATCTATGGTAAAATATAAAAAAGTAAATTATATAATAGGATACTAATACAATATAATTTAAGTTATGCAACATAAAAACAGGAGGGGAAAATAAATATGAATGATTTTTTATATGGTGCTAGAGCTAAATTAGGGCTTATATATCCTGCTCCAGGATGGGTAATGGAGCCTGAATTTTATGAAATGTCGCCTGAAGGGGTTATCACACTTACAACGAGAATGGGATCGGGGCCTGTAGACACTGAACAATTATCTACATTAGGAGATAAAGCTTTAAAAAGTCTTGAACTTTTAAAGGAAGCTCCTATAGATGGGGTTATTTTTGGTTGTACAAGTGGTAGTTTTGTTGGGGGAGTTGAGTATGATAAGGAACTAATCAGGAAATTAGAAGAAGCATCTGGAGGACTTCCTTGTACCACTACTTCAAGATCTTGTGTAGAAGCACTCAATGTCCTAAATGTAAAGAAGGTTGCTGTAGCAACCCCTTATACTGATGAAGTAAATGAAAAAGCAAAAGAATTTTTAGAAAAAAGTGGGATTGAAGTAACAAAGTTAAAAGGTCTGAATTTCCTATATGATTCTGAAATTAATCGAGCAGATTTGGAAACAGTTTATAATTTAGCAAGAGAAGTGGATACAGAAGATGCTGAAGCTGTGCTTATTCTATGTACAGGAATACGTAGTGTACCTATTTTAGAAACATTAGAGACAGATCTAGATAAACCAGTTATATCAGCTATTCAAGCTACTTTTTGGAATGCATTAAGAATGTGTGGAGTGAATGAAAAAATAAAAGGTTTTGGAAGTTTATTAGAAAGATATTAAAGCTTATTTATGAAATATGACATAAAAGATGTAATTAATCATTATACCTAAATTATTCATAGGCAATATAAGAAATTGATAAACATATATATTCGAATGCTTTCAAAAAGTTTCGCAAAAGTAGGTCATGTTGATTTTTAAAAATCCATAGGTTATAATATTAGTAATATTCGTAATATTCCAATTTTTTATACAACTCATATTTGAAGTTTAAAATAATGAATTGAGGTGAATTAATGGGTGTATACAAACTAGACAATCTAAGTGCTGTTGTAGTAGAGTACATAATCGATAAGATATTAACTGGAAAGTATAAGGAAGGAGATCATATTCTAGAAATGAAAATAGCTGAAGAGCTAGATATTAGTAGAGCTCCTGTAAGAGAGGGAATAAAGGAATTACAAAATAAAGGAATAATAGATTTTATTCCTAGGAGAGGTAATTTTGTAACTAGATTTAATGCAGAGGATAGAAAAGAAATCTTTGATATTAGATTAATGTTAGAAAGTAGTGTTCTTGAAATTTTAATTAAAGAAAAAAAGCTTAAAGACCATGATTTTCATAACTTAACTAAAATCATGGACGAAATGTTGTCTATTTTAGATATAGATATGGATGATATGGAGAAAACTCTTAAGATAAATAAAAAGGATATAGAATTGCATAGATATTTATGGGAAAAAAGTGGAAGTAAAAGGAGAATGAGAATATTAAATAATTTATATTTACAATTACAAATGGCAATGATGTATGATACAAATATGACTGGAGATCTTGAGATGACCGTAAAGGATCACTATGACATAATTGAGTATTTGAAGGAGGGGAATTTAGAAAAATGTAAAGATGCATTAAAAAATCATATTGTATTTTATAGACAGGGAATTTTAGAGGACATGTAGCAAAAAAAAACAAAAATACTGACTTGAAAAAATATTCAGAATATTATATAATTTACATAAATTGAGAACAAGTACAAAAAATGTAATAAACTTGAAAAAAGTTGTGTTTAAGCAACTTTATTTTAAAGGTTCCCATTGTCGACAATCTACAATCTACAAAATTATCCTATACATGATATAAGTTAAGAAAATAATAGACTTTGAGCCTAAATTAAATCCTTGAGAGGCATAGGAAAGGAAGGTAATTATGGTAAATATTGAAAACAGATGGCTTAATTTTCAGGTTGATGAATATCAACAGAGATTAAGCAAAGTAAAGGAAAGCATGGCAAGAAAAGGCATTGAGGTACTTGTAGTAACAGATCCAGCAAATATGAATTACTTAACAGGATTTGATGGCTGGTCATTTTATGTACATCAATGCATAATAGTAGTTGACAGTGAGCCACAACCAATATGGGTTGGTAGAGGGCAAGATGGAAATGCTGCAAAACTAACTACTTGGCTAGATGAGAAAAACGTTAAAGCTTATACAGATGACTATGTTCATTCTTTAATTAAACATCCAATGGAATTTGTGGCAGACATTATTAAGGAAAGAGGATTTGGAAATAAGGTAATAGGAACAGAGAAGGACGCTTATTATTACACGGCAAAATGTCAAGAAAGATTAGAATCATCATTACCAAATGCAAAATTCATGGATGGAAACAACTTAGTTAATTGGGTTAGATTAATAAAATCAGATAATGAAGTTGAATTTATAAGAAGAGCCGGAAAAATTGTTGAAAAGGGAATGGAAGCTGCTTATGAGTCTATTAACATAGGAGTAAGACAGTGTGACGCAGCGGCTAAAGTATCTGCAGCCTTAATAAGTGGAACTAAAGAATATGGTGGAGATTATGCATCTATTATTCCTCTTATGCCAGCAGGGGTTAGAACTTCAACTCCTCATTTAAGTTGGACAGATGAGAAATATAAAGATGGAGATACAGTTATTCTTGAATTAGCAGGTAACTACAAAAGATACCACTGTCCATTGTCTAGAACTTTAATTTTAGGGAATGCTCCTGAAAGAGTTAAGGATTTAGCTAAGGTGGTTGTAGAAGGATTAACAACAACACTTGATTCTATTAAACCTGGAATGACCTGTGAAGAGTTAGAGAGAGTATGGGCTAAGAGTATAGCTAAAAGTGGATTCATAAAAGATTCTAGAATTGGTTATCCAACGGGCCTTAACTATCCACCAGATTGGGGTGAGCACACGGCTAGTATTAGACCAGGGGATAAGACTATACTTAAGCCTAATATGGTGTTCCACATGATACCAGGAATTTGGTTAGATGATTGTGGTGTTGATACAAGTGAATCATTTAGAGTAACTGAAAATGGATGCGAGACATTCACTAATTATCCAAGAAGATTATTAGTCAAATAAGCAAAATTTGGGACGGTTATCTAATAGTTCCTAGAAGGAGGCTTAAATATAGTGAAAAAGTTGAATTTTTTCGATAGTATGCTATCGAAAATAGAAGAAGCCATACTTAGTTATTCAATAATAATAATGGCAATTATTCTTATCGGAAATGTATTTAGTAGATCTGTTTTAAATAGAAGTTGGACATTTGCTGAGGAATTAGGCCAATCATTAGTTATAATAGTTACGTTTACTGGGATTAGCTATGGGGCTAAGAAGGCTAGGCATATAAATATGTCTGCTCTATTTGATGTGATTCCTGTGAGAGGGAAAAAAATATTTATGTATGTAATAAGTAGTGTTACATCCATATCAATGTTCTACTTAGCGTATTTGGCATCAATTTATGTTATGAAAGTAAAAACTCTTGGTAGAGTTACACCAGCCTTGAGAATCCCTATATATCTTGTATATTTAATTGTACCTATTGGATTTTTTCTAGGAGGAATTCAATATGCTAGGAACTTCTGGATAAATGTAAAAGAAAAGGAAGTATACTTATCTACTGAAAAAGGTATTAGGGGAACTGATGACAATGAAGAACAATACATCAATGTATAATAACTATAATTTGTATAGTTTTCTAAAAGGAGGAAAAATTGCATGGTACTAACCCTTATGGCCATAATGATAACCTTACTAGTATTAGGTTTTCCAATGATGGTTCCAATGATAGTGGCACCTTTAGTCATTGTGTTAATGTATTTTCCCAATATAGACCCACAACTATTGACCCAACAATTAATAGCAGGAGTACAGCCCTTTGTATTATTAGCAGTACCAATGTTCATATTTGCAGCAGATATAATGTGTGCAGGTCAAACGGCGAATAGATTATTAGATTTAGTAGAAACTTTTGTAGGTCATGTCCATGGAGGAATGGCTATTACAACGGCGGCATCATGTACATTATTTGGAGCCATATCAGGTTCAACTCAAGCTACAGTTGTTGCCATAGGAAAGCCCATGAGGCAAAAGTTGCTAGATATTGGGTACAAAGAGAAAGATGTTTTAGCACTCATAATTAATTCTAGTGATATTGCCCTGTTAATCCCACCAAGCATAGGGATGATTATGTATGCCGTTGTAACAGGAGCATCAGTAGGAGAACTATTCATAGCAGGGGTTGGGCCTGGATTATTAATACTTGCATTCTTTGCCATATACAGCTATGTATTAGCTAAAAAACAAAATGTGCCAAGGCGTAAAAGAGCTACTTGGGAAGAAAGACTAAGAGCTACAAAAAAAGCCCTATTACCCCTTGGTTTCCCAATAATAATTATAGGTGGAATTTATAGTGGATTTTTTAGTCCAACAGAGGCCGCAGCTGCATCCGTATTGTATGCTTTTATTTTAGAAGTATTTATCTTCAAGACAATAAAAGTATCAGATATTCCTTCAATAGCCCTATCAACAGGTCTTGTAACTGCAGCCGTATTCATATTAGTAGCAGGTGGTCAGGCTTTCTCCTGGACCATATCTTATGCGAAAATACCACAAATGATTACAAGTACATTACTTGGAACTAGCCCTACGGCTTTAAAGATTTTATTTACAGTTACTTTATTTTACTTCATAGGATGTATGTTTGTAGATCCTATAGTAGTAATCATTATTTTAACGCCAATATTCTATCCATTAGCATTAAAGGCTGGTGTAGACCCAATACATTTAGGTATTATAATTACTCTCCAAGCAGCAATAGGTTCTGCAACACCACCCTTTGGTTGTGACATATTTACTGCCTGTGCAGTCTTTGATAAACCATATTTGGATGTTATAAAGGGAACACCTCCATATATAGTTATGTTAATTGCCATATCTATAATAATGATATTCTTCCCGGAAGTGGCTTTATTCTTCAGAGATGTAGCCGTGGGATAGTATCACATAAAGGAGATGACTAATTTGATAGATATTAAAAAAGAAGTACTTAGTCTAAATGAAGAACTAATAGAGTTAAGACGTGATTTTCACAAATATCCAGAGTTAGGCTATGAGGAATTTAGAACAGCAGAAAAAATTACTGAATATTTGGAAAGATTAGGATTGAAAACAGAAAGATTTTGTAAAACAGGAGTAGTAAGTACTATAGAAGGAAATAAAGAAGGTAAAACCATCATGCTTAGGGCAGATATAGATGCTCTACCTCAAAGGGAAGAGACTAATGTGGAATATGCATCCTTAAACGAAGGGAAAATGCACGCCTGTGGTCATGATGGACATACGGCCATGCTACTTGTGGCAGCCAAGATACTGGCTAATCATAAGGAAAAATTGAATGGCAATGTGAAATTAGTATTTCAGCCTAATGAGGAACAGGCTGGAGCTGAAGATATGATTAAAGAAGGTGTACTTGAGAACCCTAAAGTAGATTCTGCATTTGGCATACATCTTTGGACTCCCGTTGAAAGCGGTAAAATAGCAGTTATAGAGGGGCCTATTATGGCAGCCTGTGAAGAGTTTAAATTAACTGTAATAGGTGAGTCAGGACATACTTCAGCACCTCATGAGGGAAATGACCCTATACTTATTACTTGTAAGATAGTAGAAGCATTACAGGCACTGGAGACTAGACAGGCAAACCCATTAGATCCAATAACTATTATGGTTGGAAAAATAAATGGTGGAAGTGCCAAAAATATAATTGCAGGGTCAGTTAATATTGAAGGAACTATAAGATTTTCATTTGAAGAAGAAAAAAAGGGAAAGGAGAGGCTTCTTAAAAATTTCAAAAGAATAGTAGATGGAATATGTATGGCATTTTCTGCTAAGTATGAGTTACAGTTCATACCTAGTAATCCTTCCGTTAACAATGATAGGGAAATGACAAATCTAGTTAGGAAAGGAGCAAAAGAAACACTAGAAGACGAGAAAAACTTAATAAAATACAGATGTTTAGGTGGAGAAGATTTTGCCGATTTTACTCATCGTGTACCTAGTGCCTTTTATTTCATAGGTGCAGGAAATAGGGAAAAGGAAACGCACTATCCACATCACCATCCAAAGTTTAACATAGATGAGGATGTATTAAAAACTGGTGTAGAAATGCACGTTAGAACCGTATTTAATTATCTAAATATGTAACTTGTTGAAATGTAAAAGTTTTTTAAAGGAAAACAGAATTAATATGACATTTTTAAAGGGGACTATATAACATTTTCATTCTGATTTCCTATAAAGAAATTTAAAATATCTAAGGGGGAAAAAAAATGAAAAAGATTCTTTCGATTCTTATGTGTCTAGTTCTATTAGTAGGTCTTGTTACGGGGTGTGGAGCTAAAAAGGAAGAAGCAAGTACGGAAACTGCACCTGAGGAACAAACTTATAATTGGAGATTTGCTCATGAGGAAATTGATGGTAGCGTTCAGGATGTATATGTAAAAGAATTTGCCAAGAAATTAAATGAAAAATCAAATGGAAGAATTAATATTGAAGTTTATCCAGTTGGACAAATAGGAGATGCGACACAACAAACTGAGTTATTACAAAATGGTGGAATTGAATTTGCCATGGTTTCTCCAGGAAATACAGGGACCATAGTTCCTGAAAATCAATTATTCTCTCTACAATTCTTATTCCCAGACGACATGGAAAAGGCTCATAAAGTATTAAAGGAAAGTAAGGCATTAAATGAGATGTTAGCAGCAGAGTATATGAAAAAGAGTATTATGCCTCTATCTTTCTGGACTGAAGGAGCTATGCAGTGGACTAGTAGTAAAGCATTAAATACACCGTCTGATTTTGAAGGATTTAAGATGAGAACAATGCCATCACCAATGATCGTGGCTGCTTATGAAGCTTATGGAGCCAATCCGACTCCAGTACCATATATGGAAGTGTATAGTGGATTACAACTTAATATGATCGAAGGGCAAGAAAATCCACTATTTGCAATTGAAGAAATGAAATTCTGTGAAGTTCAAAAGTATTTAACATTAGCTAATGCAAGCTACTATGTGACTTGTACAGGAACTAATCCAGAGTTCTTCAATTCATTACCAAAGGATATTCAAGGCATGATTCTAGAAACAGTTGAAGAATTATCAGAGTTTGGTTATGAGGTTCAAAAGAAACTTAATGGTGAAGCACTAGATAAGATTAAAGCAGCTGGTTATGACATTGAAATAGTTGAGCTTAAAAAAGAGGACGTAGATAAGTTCAAAGAAGCTAGTATGAGCGCTAGAGAGAAATATAAGGAAATGGTTGGCCAAAGGGGAGCTGAGATATTAGAAGAATTAGTTTCTGAAGTTGAAGCTGCTAAGTAATTTTTATTAGACGGTTATTTAATTTAAATAGCCGTCTAAATTAAAGAAAACTATTAAAAGGAGGAAGGGTTTATGAGCATGTTTCCAGATGCTAAGATACTAGATATTAATTTAAGCACAAGGGAAATAAATACTAAAATATTGCCAGGGGAAATACATCGTCTATATCCAGGAGGATCAAGTTTAGGTGTATATTTATTACTTCAAGATATGGAACCAGGAGTTGAACCATTATCTCCTGAGAATATGCTTGTATTTTCAGTTTCAGCATTAACAGGCCTTCCCATTAGTGGTATAAGTAGGGTAAATGTAACAACTAAAAGCCCACTTACAGGAGCCATTGGAGATAGCCAAGGAGGGGGATTCTTTCCCGTTCACTTAAAGGCAAATGGATATGATGCAGTTATATTTAGGGGAAGAGCTGATAAACCTGTGTACTTGTATCTGGATAATGGCAAGGTAGAGATTAAAGATGCAAAAAAAATGTGGGGAAAAGTCACTGGCGAAGCTGAAAAGATAATAAGAGAAGAACTTAATGAAGACAATGTAGAAATAGCACAAATTGGCCCTGCCGGAGAGAATTTAGTTAAGTATGCATGTATCATTAACATGTGTAATAGAGCTAATGGAAGAAATGGTGTAGGTGCTGTAATGGGATCTAAAAACCTAAAAGCTCTAGTAGTAAAAAAGGGTAAGGCACAAAAGGCTTATGACCAAGAAAAATTCATGGAATTAGCGAAGAGTGTAACTAAGAGACTTGAGGAAAATGAAGGTGTTGCAGGGTTAGGCCAATATGGTACTGCTGGTGATGTGGAAGGATTCCATGACGAAGGATTTTTACCAACGAAAAATTGGACTAGTGGAATATTTCCAGAAGGAGCTAAGAAAATAACTGGAACAACCATGTATGAAACCATTTTAAAAGAAAGGGATACCTGTTTTGCATGTGCTGTTAGGTGTAAAAGAGTAGTAGATATTCCAGGTAAGGTTGACCCACTATATGGAGGACCTGAATATGAGACCCTTGGTACTTTTGGATCCTATTGTGGAGTTACAGAACTTGAAGATATATGTATTGCCAATCAACTTTGTAATATGTATGGATTAGATACTATTTCTTGTGGTGCAACTATAGCATTTGCCATGGAATGTTTTGAAAAAGGAATTTTAACAAAAGAAAATACTGATGGATTAGAACTTAACTTTGGAAATGGTAAGGCCATGACAGAATTAGTTGAAAAGATAGGCAAAAGGCAGGGCTTTGGTGATTTACTAGCAGAAGGTAGCAAGAGAATTGCAGAGAAATTAGGAAATAATGCTGAGGATATGTGTATAGCTGTTAAGGGTCAGGAATTACCAGCACATATGCCACAATTTAAGCCAATGGTTGGTTTAATATATGCAGTTAATCCATTTGGAGCAGATCACCAGTCTAGTGAACATGATGTTTTCCTAGTTATGCCTCCTGATAGTAGAGAGAGAAAGAGATTAGCTAAGCTAGGCGTCTTAAAAGGTTATGATAATCCATTTGAAATAGATGATGAAAAGGTTAGGTTTGCTTTAGACAGTCAAAGATATTTCTCCACATTAGATACATTGTGTTTATGCCAATTTGTGTGGGGACCATCTTGGGAACTTTATGGTCCTGATGAGCTATTAGAACTATGCAAATATGGTATAGGATGGAATACGTCCTTAGTAGAGATATTACGTGTTGGAGAAAGACGAATTAATATGATGAGATATTTTAATAGTAGAGAAGGTTTTACTAAAGAGGATGATATATTGCCAAAGAGGCTGTTCAAACCTATGAGTGATGGTCCTGCTAAGGGAACTACCTTAGATGAGGAAAAATTCAATAAGGCTAAAGAGTTTTATTATGAATTAGCAGGATGGGATAGTGAAACTGGAAATCCAAGAGACACTACTTTGAGAAAATTATCTCTTGGCTGGTTACTTGAAAAAGATTTAAAGTTAGCTAAGGCATAAGAATAGGTGATTTTATGAATATAATAGTGAATAACAAAGAAAAAGAAATGAAAGAGGGGTCAACTGCTCAAGATTTATTACACCTATTAGGATATGGTACTTATGCAGCCATATGGATAAATAAAAAACAACTTTTACAAAGTGAATATAAAACCACAACCCTAAAAGATAGGGACCAGATCAAAATAATAAGACCATTAGGTGGAGGCTAAAGAGCCTATACCTACAAGGAGGAAATGATGATGACTGAAATTAAAGCACTTAGCGATATCAATGAGATATTGCAAAGACATGAAGAATATAGACTAAATTGTTTAAACCTTATTGCCTCAGAAAACTATACAAGTAAAGTTGTAAGAGATTTTCTAACTAGTGATTTAAGTGGGAGGTATGGATGTTATGAAACTTTAAAGCCAGAGGAGAGAGAATATACTGGAAACAGACATATCCACGAACTTGAAATGGCTACACATGAACTAGTTAAGGATATATTTAAAGCTAAATATGTAGACTTAAGACCTATTGGTGGTCATATGGCAGGGATGGCTACTGTACTGGGGTTAATGAATCCAGGTGATACAGTAATAGAAGTATCTTTGGCCGATTGGGGTCACGGCTTAGTAGGACCCATGTGTCAAGTGAAGCAATTTGATGATACTATAAATGTGGAGTACATGAAGTTTGACAATGATAGAGCTGTAGATATGGAAAAATTAGTTGAAATGGCTAGGGAATTAAGGCCACAGCTAGTTGTATTCGGAGGATCAGGAACTCTATTCCCAGAACCTGTGGCAGAATTTAAGCCCATAGCAGAAGAACTGGGAATAACTGTTGCTTATGATGCTTCACATGTGACTGGATTAATAGCAGGAGAAGTGTTTCCAAATCCATTAGAAGAAGGGGCAGATGTAATGTTTGGTAGTACTCATAAATCCTTTCCAGGGCCACAAGGTGGATTTATAGTATCTAACAATAAAGAGGTAATGAAAAGAATAGGTGAAGCTTTAGCTCCAGCATTAGTTACAAGTCACCATATTTTTAGATTACCAGCATTTGCAGCTTCCATATTAGAGATGAAAGAGCATGGAAAGGAATATGCCTCTCAAGTAGTTAAGAACTCTAAGGCACTAGCTCATGCCTTAGCTGAATACGGATTTAACGTAATGGGATCTAACAGAGACTATACAGAAACCCATTTGTTATTAGTTAATTTAGATGGAATTGTGGATGAGGCTCCTGGAAAGATATTAGAGAGGGGAAATATATTAGTGTCAGATGATTTCTCAGGAAGTGCACCAGAAATTAGGGTGGGTACGCCAGAGATTACTAGACGTGGCATGAAGGAAAAAGACATGAAAGATATTGCTACTTTAATTAAAAGAGCATTAATTGATAAAGAACCAATAGAAGTTATAGCTAAGGAAGTTAGTGTCTTAAGTAGAAAGTTCCCTTCTATAGAGTACTCCCTATAGAAGACAGTAACAATCCCTTTAATTTTTGATAGGTAATAGATTTAGTAAAATAGGACAAAGAATATTCTTTGTCCTATTTTCGTTGAATAGAAAATCTTTAAAAATGGGCAAAATAGATAATATCTAGAAAATAGTTTTGTAATATGTATTAAGGAAAGTATGGTGAGGAACATAGATAGATTTAAGGATTTTCAAGAGAAGAGAATGGCAATATTTTCTGAAGTGGTAAAGAGATATTGGAATGGTAATTTAGAAGACAGTAAGGACCTAAATTCATTGGCAAGAGATATCAGAGAAAAATATGATTTTCTAGAAGAAGATATGCCCTTTATAAAAGATCATATTAGGGTTGCCATGGGATTAAATCCAAAGACAAATTATGAATTTAGTGACGAAATAGAGATAATTAAAAATTCAAGAGAAGTGGCAAAACCTATCATATCTAAAATAGAAGGGCCCTGTGAATACTGTGATGAAGAGAGTTGTACTTGTAAAGGTACTTGTAAATATGAGGCCCATATTTACAGGAGAAGTAAAGGACCTGTCATAGAAGAGGGGAAATGTTTAACCTGTGGAGAATGCAGTAATGGATGTGATTTTGGAGCATTAGTAGATAAAATAGAATTTGTTCCTTTAATTGATTTATTGAAAGACAAAAACACTAAAGTTTATGCTTCAATAGCTCCTTCAATAGCAGGACAGTTTGGGAAAAATGTTACATTAGGACAAATGAGAACTGCATTGAAATTATTAGGATTTGAAGATATGGTAGAAGTGGCTTTGTTTGCTGATATACTCACTATAAAAGAGGCCTTTGAAGTAATAAACTTAGTAAAGACAGAGGATGATTTTTATTTGACCAGTTGTTGTTGTCCCGTATGGTTTAATATGGTGAAGAAAAATTATCCTAAACTCTTTGAACATATGCCACCATCCGTTTCTCCCATGATAGCATCAGGACGATTTTTAAAGGAATTATATAAGGATATAAAAGTTGTCTTTATAAGTCCTTGTACAGCAAAAAAGGCAGAGGCCAAGGAGCCAGATTTAAAGGGCGATATAGACTTTGTATTAACCTTTAGAGAACTAAAGGAAATATTTAAAACACTAAATATTGATCCTGAAAAACTAAAAGGAGATGACAAGGATCAAGCCTCCTTTGCTGGAAGATTATATGGAAGAACTGGAGGGGTAAGTTTCTCAGTAAAGACCATAGTAAATAGATTAGAACCTAGAAGATTAATAAAGTTAAAGAGTAAAAAGATTCATGGTGTTAAAGCCTGCAAAGAAACATTAGAGGAACTATCAAATAATGAGAAAGTAGATTATAATTTTGTTGAAGGTATGGGTTGTGTAGGTGGTTGTGTAGGTGGACCAAGGACTAATATACCTATGAATGAAGCTACTAATATATTAAACGAAACAGGAGAAGACTCTTTAATAATGACTCCCTTTGACAACATGAATCTAATGAAAATTTTAAAAGAATTAGGCATAGAACGTATAGAAGACATAGTAGAAGAAAATAGGGTATCTCAATTATTAAAAAGACAATAAAATAAAAAAATGTTGACACAAAAATTATTTGGTGCTACAATAGTCATCAAGAAATTAATATAGAAAAAAGCCATGACGGAGAGAAAGCATTGACACTGTAATTCCAGAGAGTTGGGGTAAGGTGAGAGCCCAATGTTATAAGACAATGTGTATATTCACTCTAGAGCTGTTGCACTAAAAATATTTCAAGTAGGTGCAAAGGGTTGTCCCCCTTATTTGGACTATAGTTTAGCTGAAAATATATTATATATTTGAAGCAGACTAGAGAATGAGATTATTCTATATACATATTGTGTATTTTAGGATTAATTAGAGTGGTACCGTGAAGCCAAGCTTCGCCTCTATATATGAGGCGGGGCTTTTTTTAATTTCTTAAATAGCTAGCTAAAATTTATAACCGGTTTAAAAATGTCATGACATAATAACTATTTAAAACATTAAAGAGAAAAGACCTAGGAGGGTTATTATGGATACAATTAACACAAAAAATCAGAAAAGAGATAAATGGGCATCTAAATTAGGGTTCATACTTGCAGCTGCAGGATCAGCTGTAGGATTAGGTAATCTATGGAAGTTCCCTTATAGTGCAGGAGCTAATGGGGGTGGCGCCTTTGTTATGGTTTATTTTCTATTCCTAATTACAATAGGATTTCCCTTAATGCTTGCAGCCATAACATTGGGGAGAAAGACACAATTATCAGCAGTAGGTGCCTATAGAAGCATTAAGAAAAAATGGGCCTTTGTAGGTGGTTTAGGAGTTGTTTGTGGATTTTTCATATTAGCAATGTACAGTACTGTAGGTGGATGGGTAATATATTATGTAATAAAGGCTTTAACAGGTGGCCTTGCAGAAAAGAATCCTCAAGTACTAGGGGAAATATTTGGTGAATTTATTACATCGCCAGGAATAAGTGTTGCTTATCAAGGATTATTTTTATTATTAACCCTATTAATTGTTCTAAGAGGAATTAGTTCAGGTATAGAAAAAGCAAGTAAAATAATGATGCCAGCCCTATTTGTAATAATGATTGTAATAGCTATTAGAGCTCTTTCCTTAGAGGGAGCATATGAAGGAGTTAAATTCTTATTAGTACCTGATTTCTCTAAAATAAATATGAGTGTAATAGTAAATGCCCTAGGGCAAGTATTTTTCTCTCTTAGTATAGGTATGGGAGTTATGGTTACCTACGGAAGTTATTTTGATAGAGAATCTAATTTATTACAAGCAGGAACATCAATACCTATATTAGATACTATGGTAGCTATTCTTGCAGGACTAGCCACATTACCAGCAGTGTTTGCCCTAGGATTTGAGGCTTCAGCAGGACCTGGTCTTATGTTCGTCACACTACCAGCTGTATTTGCAAGCATGGCCTTTGGAAATGTATTTTGTATATTATTCTTCCTATTAGTATTATTTGCGGCTTTAACATCTTCAATCTCCATGTTAGAAGTGTGTGTATCATATTTTGTAGATGAAAAGAATGTAGATAGGGTAAAAAGCTCTATAATAATATCTATAATAATATTTATTATAGGAGTACCAGCTACTCTTTCCATGGGTCCTTGGAGTGATCTTACTATACTTGGAAATTTAAATTTCTTTGATTTTTATGATAAGTTAACATCTAATATTTTACTTACATCAGGTGGTTTATTCTTATCCATATTTGTAGGTTGGATATGGGGGGCTGATAAGGCCGTTGAAGAAATTGAAAGAAATGGTACTAAATTTAAATTAGCACCAGTGTGGAAGTTTTTAATTAAGTTTGTAGTTCCACCGGCAGTATCCATAGTATTATTAAACTCTTTTAAAGAAGTACTAGCCTTAATTATGTAAAAAAACCATAACTTAGAATATGAGTACATTTATCTGCATAGATATTTCTTAGTATAAACAAACTATAATAAGAAATAAAAGGATTGCAGGTGGTAAATTTGAAAAGTGCCCTTATCATTTATGAGAGCAGGTATGGTACTACTAAAGATGTTGCAAGGAACTTATCTTATATAATTAAAAATGCACATATATGTAAGGCAAGCGAATTTCATAACAATAATAGGGATTATGACTTAGTTATAATAGGTGCTCCTGTATATTATGATAATCTAGATGAAAGAATTTATAAGTTTATAGAGGATAATATACTTTGGCTAAAAACTAAGGATATAATGGTATTTTGCACATGTATGTCTTTAGAAAACAAACATATATATTTGAAGAAAATATATAATATGCTTAATAAAAATATTATCAATACAAAGGCCTTAGGAGGAAAAATAATAATTAATAACTTAGATAAATTAGATTATTATAGAATGAAAAACTTTACCAGGATAAACGAAATGGCTTTGAATGATATGGATAACTATGACCTAAAAAAGATAGTGGAATATGGTCAATATATAAAGAAAATAATGAACAATGAACTAATAGAACATGAAGTTAGATAATAAAACTCGGCATTTTGCCGAGTTTTATTTTTCTACATGACCTTTAACATAATGAACTTTATTTTATATTTTGCATTTGGAAAATGTAAAATAAATGCAATGACAAAATTCGACAAAGAAAAAATCATATGATTGTCGAAGGAAAGGCTTCAAGATTAATGAAAGAAAAAATTAAAATAGGGCATATTCTGTATATACTCATAAATATACATATATATAGCTTGTACGGGACAAACCCATATATATGATAATTAAAAAGGGGGAATTTAATTATGAAAATGGACAAAATTAATTATTATGTGAATATGTAGCAGGAATCATACTAATTAATAAAGAAGAAAAAAACATGGAGTAATCAGAAGACAAGGGGGGGATATTGTGGATGTTAAAAAAGTAGGGAAATTACTAACGGAATATGAACAATGGGTCATGATTACTAATGAACAACAAGAAATTATATGGACAAGCCCAATGATAGAAAAGATATATAACAGGAAAAATATAATAGGATGCAAATTTGATGATCTATTTCCTATGACATTAGATTCAGTTATAGGCTCAAATAAAATCATGAAAACGGCATATGGGAAAAAATATAGTATTAAAGCAAAAAAAATTGCAGATGAAAAAAAACAATATAACTTTATATTTATTCACGATTTAGAAGATTTTTCGAATGAGAAAATAAGACTGCATTGCTTAGAAAAGATTATATCATCACTTAATGATGGAATAATAATGAGTGATGCACAAGGGCGTATTGTTTTATATAATAATGCACAGGAAAAACTTGAGGAATTAAAAGGAAAAGATATAATTGGAAAGTACTTATGGGAAGGCTATAATTATAAGGCTACTGAAATGTCTGAGCATCAGAAAGTCTATAAAACAGGAGAATCTATTGTCAATAAATATAAAGCACATGCATATAAAGATGGTATTCCTAAATATGTATTTTACAGTACCTATCCAATTGAAAAGGATGGTGAAAGAATAGGGGTATTTTCTATTAGTAAGAATGAGACTAGATTAAAAACTTTACTTTCAGAGACCATTGAGTTAAAACGAAAGCTGAATAATAAGAAAGTAGAACAGACGAAAAGTCATAGAGATAATGGAACTAGCTATACTTTTTCTAGTATTATGGGGGATAGTGAACAAGTGAAAAATCTAATTAGAGAAGCAGAGACAATTTCTCTTTTAGATAATAACTTGTTAATTGTAGGAGAAACTGGAACTGGGAAAGAAGTGTTTGCTCAAAGTATTCATAATTTTGGAAAGAATAGTAAAGAACCCTTTGTAGCAATTAATTGTGCTGCAATACCAGAAAATTTATTAGAGAGTATTTTATTTGGTACTGTAAAAGGAGCTTATACAGGTGCACTAGACCAAGTAGGATTATTTGAAGAAGCGGGAGAAGGAACATTATTTTTAGACGAATTAAATTCAATGCCTATTTCTATGCAAACAAAATTATTAAGAGTATTACAAGAAAGGAAAGTGCGAAGAGTAGGGGGCTTAAAAACAACGCCGGTTAGTTGTAGAGTGATTAGTGCTATAAATGAGTCTCCCCAGAAGATTATTAAAGAAGGCAGATTAAGACAGGATCTTTATTATAGGATTGCAAGCTTGTGCTTGTATATTCCACCTCTTAGAGAAAGAAATCAAGATATACTAAATATGAGTTATTTTTTTATTAAAAAATATAATGCTTTATTAAATAAAAATGTTAAAGGATTTTCACCAGAGCTAAGTGAAATAATGGTATCTTATAACTGGCCAGGAAATGTGAGGGAATTAGAGCATGTACTTGAAAATTTAATGATTAGAGTAAAACAAGATGAAAAAGAACTAAGAATTGAAGATATACCCAAATATATGCAATCATTAATTATGGGAGAAAATGCAGCTTCTAAAATACAGAAAAAAGCCAATTCCTTACCTGAAACCCTTAGGGATATTGAAAAAAGAATTATTGTGGAATCTTTAAATAAAAATGATTGGAATATAAGTAAAACTTCAAGGAATTTAGGAATTATTAGGCAAAGTTTAAAATATAGGATAAAAAAATTAGGAATAGAAGTTCCAAAAATGGAAAGTGTGTATAAAAATTAGTCAGGTATAAAAATAATTTCATATGATAAATTCAATAATGTTAAATAAAAATGCATAAAATTTAGTCATGTTACTAAAAGAATAATATTTGTTTTGCGAAAATTCATACTAAATTCAATGTTCTAGCTTATTTCTCATATAAAAACAAAGTTGGCACAGCTGTTGCATATATAAATGCCATATTAAAAGTACATAAATTAAATTTAAAATATTTAAATATTAGAAGGGGGA